>JACQTN010000321.1 GCA_016210785.1 Armatimonadota bacterium | reverse complement strand
GCTATGGACACCAGCAGGGTACGATCGAATGGGCGGAGGCCGCGGCCCGCGCCACGATAGAGAGCCGAACCGCCAATGCCGCCGAACGGGCGGCAGCCCGGCAGGTGCTGGACGCCGTCCGGGAAGGACGGCCGGTGCGCGTGGAAGTGTTCCACACCGGCCAAACGCGCGGAGTCCCCGGAGCCACCAACCACTACGTCACGGGTACATCTCCGTGATCCGCGCCAGCGTGAGGAGGACATCATGCCGCCGGAACGATTGAACGATTTCGACCCTGCCCACATGCGGAATCTGTTCGAGTATTATTCCGGCAGCGTGCTGAAGAGCGTCTCCGCGCTTTCCGGAGCCACGGAGCCTGCCCGCGGGAATGTCGTCCTCGATTTCATTCGCACCGAAGCGTACAAGGCCGCGCTGCTCGCGTACGGTCTGGACGAGCCCCCGGAGGTGATTCGTGAGTTCTTGGCCCGGTCACTCTCGGCATGCCGGGACATGTTCGCGCTCGACGGCACGCCGAGCCGGAACACACCTGTGGCCCTGATGGAAGGGGTGCACACCGCCCTGGTGCTGGATCGTCTCGATGATGCGCGACAACTGGCGCAAACCAGGCAGTACCCCCTGGGAAAGTACGACGAGCACAAGTTTGTCGCCGACGAAGCCGTCATGGGATACATCGTCGCGCTCCTGGCATCCGTGCGGGGATCGACGCCGGAGGCGCGCCAGGCTGCTCAGGCGACGCTCGAAGGCGCCGCACGCCGGAAGGAAGGATTCGTCAGGCAGTTTCGTGCGCAGACTGAAGCGTTGCTCGGCGTGATCGAACAGGGCGCCGGTCCGTTTCGCGACGCGTTAGGCCGCGTCGTGGAGTTGCACGCGGCCGAAGCAAGACGGGGGCGGTTGCGAGAGGCTCCTGAAGGTCTGATGTGCGTGAGTGGCCTGGCCCTGGCGAGGCTGGGGACCGGCGCAGGATTGGTGGTTGATGTGGAAAGCCCGTATCTTCCCTTGTCCCTGCTCGCCTCCTAGCGGACTGCGAGCGTGCGAGGAGCATAGCGATGGGCTACGCCGTCGAGTTCTACAGCCTTGACTGGGCGAATCTCCAGCGCGTCTTCGGATCGGGCGATCACCGGCTGCTGGATCGTATCCGCGCTCAATGGGAGGCCGCGCTCATCACGGCGCACGCCGAGGAGATCGAGCAGGTGGAGTGGAGGGGAGCGCTCTGGGAACTCCTCATCGGCCCGCGGGGGAAACAGCTGGCGGCGCGCGGGCCGGAGCCTCGGGCGGGGAAGCCGGAAGAAGTCTCTGCCGCTGCCGCTCTGGCCATGGCGGCCATCGTGCGCGCGGAGGGAACGTATGCCGGCTCGATGCGGCACAGGAGCAAGGGAGGACAGTACTTCCGCGAGACGTTCCTGGCGCGGCAGGCACGTGACGCGTTGGCGAGCCAGACGGATCTGGATCTCATTCTTGCGCGTCCCCTGTTTGGCATGACGTACGACGGATATCCCTCCTGGGGTGGTCTGACGAAGGCTGAAATCGGGACGCTCCTGGGGGGGCGCAGGTGGGAAGATCTTCCGCGGCTGGCTGACCCCGACCCGGCTGCCTGGCTCCTGGAGCTGTGGAACGCGCTTGCCGCGGTTGACGCCTCTGGCTTCGATCTCGTGACCCTCTACATGTAACCCACGCGGCCGGGCGGCCGCGTCTCCAGGTTCCCTCCGCCGTGCTGGTCCGCGGGGCCCAACGGCCCCTGCAGTTCCATGCATCGGAGAGTGTCAATGCGTGTCCTCCTCAAGATCTCCGGCGGTGCGGTGCCGCTGGCACCGCGGGCATGAGGCCTGGGAACGGTTGGTGAGCCGGCTCACCGCGCATCCGGATGAAACTCCCTTTCCGGCGGCCGGTTTCACCCGTAGCAGGTGGATGGTGAAACTGGAGATTCCTGCGATGCACGAGTCTCGGGTCCTGTCTTCGCCGCTCGGCGCAACGGCGCGGAGGATTTGCTGCCCTGGGCTCCGAAGCCACTTCTGGTAAGGGACATTCACGGTATTAGAGCCAACAACTTGGCGAGGGCGCTCAAAGGCGTGCTTCCGGCGCGTGTCGCGGCCGGCGTCTTCGGGTAGGAAGCCGCACAGCCATGCTGCTACACTACGTGGTCCGGCGAGTCATCCACCTGATCCCCACCTTGCTCGCCGTGTCCTTCATCGTGTTTGCCCTGGTCCGGATGATCCCGGGAGATCCCGCGCTGGCCATCGCGGGGCCTGAGGCCACGCCCGAGATCATTGCGGAGATCCGCGAGGCGTTGGGCCTGAATCGTCCACTGCTCACGCAGTACGCCGGGTACCTGGCCGGGCTCCTGCGGGGCGACCTCGGCGCGTCCATCCGCACGCACCAGCCGGTGTGGGCGGATCTGTGGCTCCGCCTGCCGGCCACCCTGGAGCTGGCCGCGGCGGGCATGCTGATCAGCCTGGCCGCAGGCATCGGCCTGGGCGTGGCGGCCGCCCTGCGCCCGGGTAGCTGGACGGACATGTCGGCCCGGTTCCTGTCTCTGTTTGGCGTCTCCTCGCCGACCTTTGCCACGGGGCTGCTGTTCATGCTCGTCTTCGGGTATTACCTGCGGCTCTTTCCGATCGCGGGCAGCGGGGGCGCGCGTTACCTGGTGCTGCCGGCGGTCACCGCCGCCCTGACCAGCGTGGCTTTTCTGACGCGGCTCACCCGCGCCAGCCTGATCGAGGTCCTCGCCCAGGACTACGTGCGCACGGCCCGGGCCAAGGGTCTCGCCCTCTACACCGTGGTGGCGAAGCACGCGCTGCCCAACGCGGTGATCGCGCCAGTCACCGTAGCCGGGCTGGAGTTCGGACGCCTGATCACGGGCGTGGTGGTGCTGGAGACCATCTTCGCCCGGCCGGGGATCGGCAAGATGCTCGTGGACGCCATCCAGTTTCGTGACTTCCCCGTGATCCAGGGACTCATCCTGGTCTTCGCCGTGATGTTTGCCCTGGTCAACGTGGGCGTGGATCTCGCGTACGCGGTGGCGGATCCGCGCATCAGGCTGGGATAGGCGGCGTGGCCCGCAGGCGTGCCGCGGTCCGACAGATGCCGCTGCCCGTGCGGTTGAGCTGCGGCGTGCTGGGCGTGCTGGCCCTGGCCGCGGTGTTCGGGCCGCTGCTCCCCGTGCGCAACCCGTACGCGCAGGACCTGATGGCGGCGCTGCGGCCGCCCGGCGCCCCGCACTGGCTGGGCACGGACCAGCTCGGGCGCGATCTGCTGGCGCGGATCGTGATCGGGAGCCGCTTTTCGCTGCTCATCGGCCTGGGCGCCGTCGCCGTGGGTCTCACTGGCGGCGTGCCCTTCGGCATGGTGGCCGGGTTTTACGGGGGATGGGTCGATGCCCTCTTCACGCGCGTGATCGATGTGCTGCTGGCGTTTCCCGGCATCATCCTGGCCCTGGCCGTGGTGGCCGTGACCGGACCCGGCATCGGCAACCTGACCTTTGCCGTGGGGCTGCGCACCCTCCCCGTGCTGGCCCGCGTGGCGCGCGGCCAGACGCTGGCCCTGCGGAACCGGGAGTTCGTGGACGCGGCACGGGCCCTGGGCTGCCGGCCGTGGGAGATCCTGGCGCGCCACATCCTGCCCAACATCGGGGGGTCCCTGGTGGTCGTGGCCTCCCTGCAGACGGCCACTGCGGTGCTGATCGGCGCCACCCTGACCTTTCTGGGCGTGGGCGCCTCACCCGAGATCCCGGAGTGGGGGGCGATGCTCAACGCGGCCCGGCCGTACATGCTCAGGTACCCGCACCTCATCCTGGTGCCGGCGCTGACGCTCATGGTCGTGATGATGGCGTTCAACGTGGCGGGAGATTACCTGCGCGACCGGCTGGACCCCTATGCCTCCACGGCAAGTTGAGCGGAGGGAGTGCAGCAAGCCCGGACAAGAGCGATGTGCAGAGGAGTAGAGCATGCAATATTCGGAGCCAGACGCCTGGCTCCGCGCACAGAAAGGAGCGGTAAGGGGATGAGGACACGACGCACGATAGCATTTCCGCTGGCGGCGCTGGTGCTGCTGCTGGCGCTCGCCACGACGGGGGGAGCGGCGCCGTCCGGCGACCGGGAGCTCACCGTGCTGGTGCCCGCGGAGTTTCCCACCCTGGACACACACGAGACGGTGAGCGGGGACCAGAGCACGGTGCAGTACCACGTGTTCAGCCGGCTGTACACGCTGGACGAGCGGATGAAGCCTCAACCCGATCTGTTCACCAGCGAGTCCCTGAGTAAGGACGGGACCACCTGGACCTACGAGCTGCGGCCGAACGTGGTGTTCCACGACGGAACCCCGCTGAACGCGGAGGCGGTCAAGTACTCCTACGAGCGGATGATGAAGAGCAAAGGCTCACAGCGGGCGCTGTTCGCGCTGATCAAAGAGGTGCGCGCGGAGAGCCCCACCCGCCTGGTGCTGGTGACCAGCGCGCCCTCTCCCAGCCTGCGCAACAACCTGGGGCACGCGGCCTCCGGCATCGTCAGCCCCGCCGCGGACCGGAGGCTCGGGGACGGCTTCGGGTTGCGCCCGGTGGGCGCGGGTCCCTATCGCCTGCAGGAGTGGGTGAAGGGCAGTCACATCCTGCTGGCGCGCCACGACCGGTACTACGGGGCCCGGCCGTACTTCGATCGCATCCTCTTCAAGTTCGTGACGGACGCCACCACGCGCACCCTGCTCATCAACACGGGGCAGGCCGACGTGGCCCTCCGCGTGCAGCCCATCGACATCCCCCGTCTGCAGGCCAACCGGGGGCTGCGCGTGGGGCGGATCAGCGGCCGCAACATCTTCTTCCAGTTGAAGACCAGCAAGGGCCCCTTCAGCGACGTCAAGGTGCGGTGGGCGGCCAACCACGCCGTGGACAAGCAGGCGATCATCGAGCGCGTGCTGTTTGGCGCGGGCGAGCCCGCGCGATCCCTGGTGGAATCCGTGGACGGGTCGACTCCCGTGGGTTTCTACCAGTATGACGTGGAGCGGGCGAAGACGCTGTTGCGCCAGGCCGGCGCGGAGGGGGCGAAGGTTCTGCTCCTCTCGCCCACGACGCGCTACCAGTCCGATGCCGAGGTCTCACAGGCCGTGGCGGGATACCTCCGGCAGGCGGGTTTCGATGTCCAGGTCCGCGTGCTCGGCGACTGGCCCGCCTACGTGGCCGCGGTGACCCGCGGCGAGTTCGACCTGTACATGCTGGGCTGGGGCGGCTCCACGGGCGACCCCGACAATCCCTTCCGGCGCCTGTTCCACACCAGCGTGGCGGGCAAGCTGTGGAACGTGGGTGGCTACCGCAACGCGCAGATCGACCGGCTGATCGAGCAGGGCGGGTCGGAGTTCGATCCTTCCCGCCGGGCGAAGATCTACGCGGACCTGCAGCGGACGGTGTGGCGAGAGGCCCCGTGGCTGTTTTTGTACCGGCTCTCCACCTTCATCGTGAGCAAGGCGGAGATCCAGGGGATCAAGGTGCTGCCGGGCACGGAGATGCCGTACTTCTGGCTGGCCCAGCGGTAGCGTGGTGTTCGGACTCCGTTAACGGCGAACCGGTCGAGGGGTGGAGATTCTCCCGGCGACGATACTGCGAGCCACGGCGGGCGGATGGCTGATGCGCGGCGCGGGAGAGTCGCGATGATTCATCTGCGCGATGCCGGATCCCTGTATCCAGGCACCGTGGGCCTGTGGGGAGGTTCCGTCACCTCGCCGGAGATCTCTCTCGGCTACACGCCGGCCGACCTGGAGACCTCGACCGATACCATGCTGGGCCCGGAAGGCGGGGAGTTCGATGCGGGGGAAGTCTCCCTGGCCGCGTACGTCCGGCCGGGCACCCCTGATCGCGTCCTCTTCGCGGGAACGGCCGGAGACATCTGGGAGGGGACCGACAGGTTCGCCGCGCTCGGCGTGGACCACCTGATTTGCGACTTCCGCCAGGACTTCGCCGGGGGCGGTCCTCACCTCATCGCGCGGAGTTCACGGATCGAGACGGGGCGCAGCTTGTTCTCCATGACCATGATGGCGGTTTCCGCTTTTGCCTTGCGCAGCGCTTTCGCCAGCTTCATCGCCCGAAGTTTCCCACCGACATCTTCTGTCGGCGTTTCGTCGAAGAAGGTGTCGGTGACATACACGCGGTACGTATCCCCGCTGCCCGCCCGGAAGTTGTATCCACCCCGAGACTGATCCGGCCATGCTTCGACGATAAATCCTGGGAATTCCGCCTCCAGGTAGGCGCGCACTGCCTCGACGTTCAGGGGCTGCTGCTGGTTCGCCATGGTGGGGTCCCCTTTCTCGTGTCACCCGTCCTCGTGTGTGCACGGCTTGCCGGCTTCGTGCCCAGCTTCTCCTCCAGGGCTCCGACCACCAGCGCGGTGATGGCGACCCGGCGCCTGGCTGCCTCGTGGCGTACCTTCCCGGCCAGCGAGAGAGGCAGGTACAGGCTGAAGGGAACACGCGGGATTTGCCCTGCCTGCCTAAGGCCACCACCCGCCGCGACAGCTCAGACACGACCTCATCCTATACTGTATCATAGCCGAATCGGCAGCAAATAGCGACATGACTGGCAATACCAACGCCGAAAGCGCCGTGCTGGCGGCCTCGTCAAACAGGGTTTCGAAGCGCTGCAACGCCGCTGTCTGGCGCGCCCATGAGCATCGGGGTGCCGGCGCAGGACCTGGAGACTCCCGCGTTGATAGTCGACATCGACGTCATGGATCGCATGGGAGGGGAGGGGTACGCCCGGAGGATCGACGATCCCGCGGGAAAAGCGCCGACCGCGGACGCGATCGCCTGGGCTTGCCATCATCCCCAGGGATGCCATCGCGCACCGCGAATCCTCCAGGGGACAATGCCCGGGGCCGCGGCCCCGGTTCGAGAGGAGGACTTCCGCCCGTGCCGTTTCTCTGCCTGAGCGGCTGCGATCTCTACTACGAAGCGCACGGCAGCGGTCCCGCGGTCGTCTTCGCCCACGGCCTGGGCGGCAACCACCTCTCCTGGTGGCAGCAGGTGCCGCACTTCCGCGACCGCTACACCTGCATCGCCTTCGCGCACCGCGGTTTTGCGCCGTCGGTGGAGGCCCCGGGCGGTCCAGGGCCGGCGGCGTTCGTGGACGATCTTGCCGCGCTCATCGGCCACCTCGACCTGCCCGACGTGCGGCTGGTGGCGCAGTCCATGGGCGGCTGGACCTGCCTGGGGTACGCGCTGCGGCATCCGGAGAAGGTGCGCGCCCTGGTCATGGCGTGCACCACC
Source organism: Armatimonadota bacterium (assembly GCA_016210785.1). Taxonomy (GTDB): domain Bacteria; phylum Sysuimicrobiota; class Sysuimicrobiia; order Sysuimicrobiales; family JACQTN01; genus JACQTN01. Next base: position 952 of record JACQTN010000321.1, on the reverse strand, counting down.
GGGTCGTTGAAACATCCGGAGGTGGAGCGTCTGGCGTCGCTCACCCCGGAGAGCACGCGGGACGATCTCCTCGCCCGCGGCATCCACCCCGCGGCCGGCGAGCGGATGGCTCGCGAGCTGCCCGCGCTGCACTTCCTCTACCGCGAGATCGACGGGCTCAGCGTTGGGCTCGACAAGATGAAGATCCGCGCGGCGCTGCGGACGCTGCGCACCACGCCCGCCGAGCGGGTCGCCGGGCTGCGGGTGCCCGTCCTCTGCCTGACCGGGGAGGAGGACGCGGTCATGCCGCCCGACGCGGTGGCCGTCCTGGCGTCGCTGATCCCGGGCGCGCGACTGGAGCGCGTGCCCAAAGCGGGGCACTCCGTGTACTTCGAGCGGCCGGAGATCTTCAACCGGCTGGTGGATGACTTCCTCAAAGCGGCGGGAACGTAGCCGGCAATGCCGCGCGGCCTGGGGGCGCAGCACCCCCGGCGGCCCAACGGCCCTGTGGCTCAACGACCCGGCAGCCCGCGCGAGCCGGCGGCGGATGGGGGGACGGAGCGTGGTCCCGGCTAGCAGCGCGTCGTGCAAGTGTCATGCGCAGGGCCGGCTTCCCACGATGTGCCGGTATCGGTACTCCGAGTTGAACTACGCACGACCGGGCTCGCGCCGCCGAGCCCAAGCATCATCGATGTTTCGGAACCCCCACCGTCGCGGGTGCGCCGCGAAGTTGGTGCGCCGTCAGTGCGGTGAGCGCGGTAGAGTGATTGTACCTTGCATAGACGTTGAACGTGCCGCGCGGTAGAGCAGAACACCGTGCACCGGAGTGGAACGTGCCGATCGAGGGCGCCGTGGGCACCGCGATGTCGGTGAGCGCGGTAGAGTGAAGCGCTCTTGCAGGCACGTTGAACGTGCCGGTGAGCGCGGTAGGACGGCGCGCCTCGTAAGAACGTAGCACGTGCCGGCGCGCCGT
>JACQTN010000318.1 GCA_016210785.1 Armatimonadota bacterium | reverse complement strand
TGGTGGACGTGCGCGTGGATCCCCAGGAGAACTGCTACCCCATGATTCCCTCCGGGCAGTCCATCAAGGAGATGATCGTGGAGGAGCTGATCGATCATGAGTGATCGCACCCGACCGCAGGACGGCCGGGGCGAAGCGCCGGGGGTCTGCAGGGATGCCTGAAGCACGCCGTCGCACCATCTCGATTCTGGTCGAGAACCAGCCGGGTGTGCTGGTGAAGGTCGCGGGACTCTTCCGCCGCCGCGGCTACAACATCCACAGCCTGGCCGTGGGGATCACCGAGGCTCCGGACGTGTCGCGCATCATCACCGTGGTGGAGGCCAGCCCGGCGGAGGTGGAGCAGGTCATCAAGCAGCTCCACAAGATCATTGAGGTGCTGCGCGTCAACGACCTGACCGAGACCAGCAGCGTGGATCGGGAGCTGGCCCTCATCAAGGTCGCGGCCACCGCGGGTGGGCGGGCGGAGATTATCGAGCTGGCCACTATTTTCCGCGCCAACGTGGTGGACCTGTCGGACAAGACCATGACGCTGGAAGTGACCGGTCGGACCGAGAAGATTGACGCCATGCTGTCGCTGCTGCGCAAACACGGTATTCGGGAGATGGTGCGGACGGGGCAGGTGACGCTCACGCGTGGCGCCCAGGCTACATAGAGTGCCCCACTCTCCCGCCCGGGGCGCCGTGGGCACCGTGAGTTCGGCGCGCCGTGAGTAGGCGAGCGCGGCAGAGTGGTGCAACTCGCACAGGCGTTGAACGTGCCGCGCGGTACAACGGGGCAACTTGTATGCACGTTGAACGTGCCGGTGAGCGCGGTACAACGGTGCACCTCCACGAGCGGCGAACGAGCCGGGCAGAGTGAGGGGGGAGTGAGGAGGTTCTTTCGATGCCCAGCATCTTCTACGAGAAGGACGCCGATCCCCAGGTGCTCAAGGGGCGCACCGTGGCCGTGGTCGGCTATGGCAGCCAGGGCCATGCCCACGCCCTGAACCTGCGGGACAGCGGCATCAAGGTGATCGTGGGGCTGTACCGCGGCAGCAAGTCCTGGCAGAAGGCGGAGGCCGACGGCCTCACCGTGAAGACGGTGGCCGAGGCGGCGGAGGCGGCGGACGTGATCATTATCCTCCTCCCCGACGAGGTCCACGGCGCCGTCTACCGCGAGTCGATCCTGCCGCATCTCCGGCCGGGCAAGGCGCTGGCGGTCTCGCACGCCTTCTCCGTGCACTTCGGCCAGGTGGTTCCACCGCAGGGCGTGGACGTCTTCATGGTGGCCCCCAAGAGTCCGGGCCACCTGCTGCGCCGGCAGTACGCGGAAGGCAAGGGGGTGCCGGCGCTGGTGGCGGTCTCCCAGGACGCCAGCGGCAACTGCCAGCGGCTGGCGCTGGCCTACGCCTGGGGCATCGGCTGCGCCCGGGCCGGGGTCATCGAGACCACCTTCAAGGAAGAGGTGGAAACCGACCTGTTCGGCGAGCAGGCCGTGCTGTGCGGCGGCATCACCGAGCTGATGAAGGCGGGCTTCGAGACGCTGGTGGCGGCCGGCTACCAGCCGGAGGTCGCCTACTTCGAGTGCCTGCACGAGATGAAGCTCATCGTGGACCTGATCTACGAGGCCGGGATGGGCTGGATGTGGTACTCGGTGAGCAACACGGCCGAGTACGGCGGCCTCACCCGCGGGCGGCGCATCATCACCGAGGAGACGCGCGCGGCGATGCGCGAGATGCTGCGGGCGATCCAGAGCGGCGAGTTCGCGCGGGAGTGGGTGCTGGAGAACCAGGCGGGGCGGCCGGTGCTCAACGCCCACCGGCGGCAGGCGGCGGCGCATCCGGCGGAGGAGGTAGGCCGGCGGCTGCGGGCCATGATGCCGTGGCTGCGCCGGCCGGAGGCGGAGGCGGCGCTGGCGGGCACACGCTCGCCCTAAGAAATACCTCTTACCCCTCTCCCTTGGGGGTGCCGCTGGGCGACGCGGAGGGGGCGAGCGCGGTAGAGTCGAGCACCTTGTGAGAATGTCGCACGTGCCGGTGAGCGCGGTTGCACGGGCCCTCGCACTGAAGTAGCACGTGAGGGTGTGGCGCGGCGTCGGCCAGCGCGGTTGCATGTAGCACGTCACACCGATGTGGCACGTGCCGGTTCGGGGCGCGAGGCCCAGACACGGACAGGAGGCACCGGACATGAGCGGGCGGGTCTTCATTTTCGATACCACGCTGCGGGACGGCGAGCAGTCTCCGGGGTTCTCCATGAACGCGCAGGAGAAGCTGGAGATGGCCCGCCAGCTGGCCCGTCTGCGCGTGGACGTGATCGAGGCGGGTTTCCCCATCTCCTCGCCCGGCGACCTGGAAGCGGCGCAGCTGGTGGCGCGGGAAGTGGAGGGGCCGGCCATCGCCGGGCTCGCTCGCGCCAACCGCAAGGACATCGAGGCCGCGTGGGAAGGCGTGCGGATGGCGGAGCGTCCCCGCATCCACACCTTCATCGCCACCTCGCCCATCCACATGCAAAAGAAGCTGCGCATGACGCCGGAGCAGGTGCTGGAGGCGGCGGTGGACGCCGTGCGCTTCGCCCGCTCCCTCACCGACGACGTGGAGTTCTCCGCGGAGGACGCCACGCGCTCCGACGTGGAGTTCCTCTGCCGGATCTTTGAGGCCGCCGTCAAGGCCGGGGCCACCACCATCAACGTGCCGGACACGGTCGGCTACGCCACGCCGGAGGAGTTCGGAAACCTGATCCGCACCCTCATGGAGCGGGTGCCGGGGATGGACAAGGTGATCGTCAGCGTGCACTGCCACAACGATCTGGGCCTGGCCACGGCCAACACGCTGGCCGGGTTGCGCGCGGGCGCGCGGCAGGTGGAGGGCACCATCAACGGCATCGGCGAGCGGGCGGGCAACGTGGCTCTGGAGGAGGTCATCATGGCGCTCCAGACGCGCCGCGACGGGCTGGGGCTGGCCACCCACGCCGATGCCACGCAGATCTACCGCACCAGCCGGCTGCTGTGCGCCATCACCGGCATCGAAGTGCAGCCCAACAAGGCCATCGTCGGCGAGAACGCCTTCGCCCACGAGGCGGGCATCCACCAGCATGGCGTGCTGGCGGACCGGGCCACCTACGAGATCATGACCCCGGAGTCCATTGGCCTCCCCACCAACAAGCTGGTCATGGGCAAGCACTCGGGCCGGCACGCGTTCCGCAAGGTGCTGGACGACCTGGGGTACAAGCTCACCGAGGAGGAAGTCAATCGCGCCTTCAGCCGCTTCAAGCAGCTCGCCGACCGCAAGAAGCGGGTGGAAGTGGACGACATCATGGCTCTGGTGGAGGAGGAGGTCTCCGCCCCGCCGGACATCTACCGGCTCGAGCACTTTCACGTGGCGACCGGCACCGGGCTCGTGCCGGTGGCGACCGTGGTCCTGAACCGGGGTGAGCAGACCCACACCGCGGTGAGCAACGGCGACGGCCCGGTGGACGCCCTGTTCGCGGCCATCAACAAGATCGTGGGGCTGAGCCCGCAGCTGGTGGACTACACCATCCGCGCTGTCACGGGCGGCAGCGACGCGCTGGGCGAGTCCATCACCAAGATCCGGGAGGGCAACAACCTGGCGGTCGGGCGCGGGAACAGCACCGACATCCTGGAGGCCAGCGTGCGCGCCTACCTGGCCGCCATCAACAAGCTGCTGGACCGCCAGCGCACCGGCATGGCGGTCGGCCCGGCGCCGGCCGGCGTCAAGACGGGAGCGAGCACTCACTGACGGGACGCGGCGCGGGGCTCCTCCCCGGCGCCGCGAGAAGTCGGGGCGGGACGCAGGGTGCTGTCACGCCCCGCGGCCGCGGGAAGGGGGGCATCGCGATGCGGCATTCCGATGAAGTGGAGTGGCCGGGCAAGTTCATCGGGGTGGGGCTGTGGCGTCCCGACGACGCGTCGGCGGAGGAGGGAGACGACCGGCGAGGCCCCATGGCCGCCGCGGTTTCGCGGGAGGAGGTATCCTGGGTCGTGCGGTGCATCCAGGGCGTCTACTGATGGTGATCGGGTCCGTGTCCCGCACCTCCCTCAAGTGAATGGCCGCGCATACGATTGCCGTTCTCCCCGGTGATGGCATCGGCCCAGAAGTGACCGCGGAGGCGCTGAAGGTCCTCCGGGCCGTGGCGCGGCGCTTCGGCCACACCTTCCAGTTCCGCGACGCCCTGGTGGGCGGGGCGGCCATCGACGCCGCCGGCATCCCGCTCCCCTCCCAGACTCTGGAGACCTGCCGCGCCTCCGACGCCATCCTGCTGGGCGCGGTGGGCGGTGCTACGTGGGACGCCCTTCCCCTGCAGCAGCGCCCCGAGCGCGGCATCCTCGCCCTGCGCCAGGCGCTGGGCGTCTTTGCCAACCTGCGCCCCGCCGTGGCCTACGCGCCGCTGCTGTCGGCCTCGCCCCTGCGCGCCGACGTCATCATCGGCACCGACGTGCTGATCGTGCGCGAGCTGACCGGCGGCCTGTACTTCGGACGGCCGCGCGGGCAGGAGACGGTGGACGGGCGCCGGCGGGCGGTGGACACGCTGCCCTACGCGGAGGACGAGGTGGCGCGGGTGGCGCGGGTGGCCCTGGAGGCGGCCCGGCGCCGGCGCCGGCGCGTGACGTCCGTGGACAAGGCCAACGTGCTGGAGACATCCCGCCTGTGGCGGCAGGTGGTGGTCGAAGTCGCGGGGGAGTATCCCGATGTGATGTTGAACCATATGTACG
>JACQTN010000315.1 GCA_016210785.1 Armatimonadota bacterium | reverse complement strand
CGGCGGACCACGCGCGTGCCATCGGCCAGGAGACCGGCGAGGTGGACGTGGTCTTGGTGCTGCCGCCCGCCGAGGCGGAGCGCCAGCGGAGCAACAACAAGATCCAGGTCATCAACGCGCCGCTGGGGCGCATGCAGGGCATCCTGGTGAACATGGGCCGCAAGCCCACCAGCGAGGTGAAGGTGCGCCACGCCATGGCCTACGCCATCGACAAGAAGGCCATCGTGGACAACTTCCTGCGGGGCTTCGGACGCGTCGCCGACTCTCCGCTGCCGCCCGGCGTGTGGCCGCACAAGTCGCAGAAGGTCTTTGACCTGGATCTGGAGCGGGCGCGCAAGCTGATGGCGGAGGCCGGCTACGGCCAGGGCTTCAAGACCACCATGTCGGTACCCACCGGCACGTACGCGGCGGCGCAGCAGATCGGCGAGGCGCTGGCCGCCATGCTCAAGAAGGTCAACATCGACGTCCAACTGGACGTCCGCGAGACCGGCCAGTGGCTGTCCGAGCTGCGCAACAAGGGCGTGAACGAGATGACCTACTACGGCTGGGGCAACCAGAGTGGCGACGCCGATTACTCTCTGCGCACCAACTTCCACTCCCAGCTCCAGGCGCCCAAGTGCTGCAACCGCCAGCTCTACGGCAACCCCGAGGTGGACGCGCTGCTGACCCGGGCGGTGTCCGCGGTCGACCCCCGGCAGCGACAGCAGGCGTACGAGAAGGTCCAGGAAATCCTGTGGCAGGAGCAGCCATGGGTCTACCTCTTTTCCATTAACCGGATCTCGGCCAACACCAGGCGCGTGAAGGGCGTCGTGTACCTGCCGACCGAGTGGATTCATCTGCGGAATGCCCGCGTGGAGTAGCGCGAAGGTACAGTGGAAGCAAGCCTGAAGAAGGGGGGAGAGCATGAGAGCGAAAGGCGTGAGGATCGGGATCGCACTGCTCGCCGCGGCGTTCCTGGTGGTGAGCCTGGGCGCCTCCGCTCGCGCGCAGCGGGGTCCCATCCGCGTGGTCGTCGCCCTGAACGGTGAGCCCGCCACCCTGGACGGGCATGACATGCTGGCGCACGAGCGGGAGTTCTTCCCGCAGGTCTATGACAAGCTGGTGGAGTTCAATGAGCGGGCGCAGGTGGTCCCCCAGCTTGCCACCTCGTGGACCTTCACCCCCGACGGCAAAGTCTACACGTTCAAGCTGCGCCAGGGCGTCAAGTTCCACGACGGCACCCCCGTCACGTCCGACGGCGTCAAGCGTGCCTTCGACCGGCTGATGAACCCGGAGAACCGGCTGCCCCGCCGCGCCGTCTTCTCCATGCTGGAGCGCGTCGAGGTGGTGGACCTGTACACGGTTCGGTTCATCCTCAAGGAACCCTTCGGCGCCTTCCTGGCCACCCTGGCCAACCCGTCCGCCTCCATCGTCAACCCCTACGTGGCGGAGCGGCTGGGCCGCGACCGCTTCAAGGCCACGCCATCGGGCAGCGGGCCTTTCCGCTTCGCGGAATGGACGTCTGGCAACCGCATCGTGCTGCGCAAGGTGCCCGACCACTGGGAGTCCGCCACCAACAACATCGACGAGATCGTCTTCCGGTTCGTGCCCGAGGAGAACGCCCGCGCGGTGGGCCTGGAAACCGGCGAGCTGGACGTGGTCCTGGTGCTGCCGCCGGCGGAGGCGGTGCGGCTGCGCGGCAACCCCAAGATCCAGGTCATCAACGCGCCGCTGGCCCGCATCCAGGGCCTCTACGTCAACATGCGCAAGAAGCCGTTCAGCGAGCTGAAGGTGCGCCACGCCATGGCCCACGCCATCGACAAGAAGGCCATCGTGGATAACTTCCTGCGGGGTTTCGGACGCGTGGCCGACTCGCCGCTCCCGCAGGGCGTGTGGCCCTACAAGGCGCAGAAGGTCTACGACTTCGACCTGGAGCGGGCGAAGAAGTTGATGGCGGAGGCCGGCTACGCGGGAGGCTTCCGCGCCACCATGTGGGTGCCGGTGGGCACCTACACCGCCTCCCAGCAGATCTCCGAGGCCCTGGCAGGGATGTTGAAGAAGATCAACATCGACCTGAAGCTGGACATCCGCGAGTCCGCCCAGTGGCTGTCCGAGCTGCGCACCAGGGGTGTGGACGAGATGAGCTACTACGGCTGGGGCAACCAGAGCGGCGACGCCGACTACTCGCTACGCACCAACTTCCTGTCCACCCTGTTCGCGCCCCAGTGCTGCAACCGGCAGTTCTACAGGAACCCGGAGGTGGACGCGTTGCTCATGAAGGGTGCGAGCGCGGTCGACCCGCGCGAGCGCCGGCAGGCCTACGAGAAGGTGCAGGAGCTGCTGTGGCAGGAGCAGCCCTGGGTCTACATCTCCACCATCAACCGCGTCTCCGCCAACACCCGGCGTGTGAAGAACGTGGTCTACCTGCCGACAGAGTGGATCCATCTCCGGAACGCGCGGGTGGAGTAACGAGGACAAATCCGTGATCCTGGTGACCGGAGGCAGCGGGGTCGTCGGCTCGCACGTGGTGCGGTCGCTGCTGGCGGGCGGGGCGGAGGTCGCCGTCTTCGACATCCTCCCCCACGACCGGTACCTGGCGCCCCACACGGTGGAGTTGGTCGCCGGCGACATCCGGGACCTGGGGACGCTCATCGACACGATCCGCCGCCTCCGCGTGGACCGCATCGTCCACCTGGCCGCCCTCATCGCGCAGGATTTTGACCGCCACCCCGCGGTCAGCCACCGGGTGAACCTGGGCGGGACACTGAATGTCCTGGAGGCGGCCCGCCTGGAAGGTGTCCGGCGGGTGGTGATGGCGGGCACGTGGAGCGCCTATCCCAACCCGCCGTCCCCCGAGAACTGGGCGCCCACGTACCGCCCCGTGGGCGAAGACACGCCGCCGGCACCACGCAACGCCTACGCCGCCCTGAAGTGGGCGGCCGAGCAACTCGGGCTGTACTACGCCAGGCAGTTCGAGGTGGACTTCGGCAGCGTCCGGTTCGCCAGCTACTACGCCCCAGAGCGCGCGCTCTACGTGCAACGGCAGAGCGGCTCCGACGTCCTCAACCGCATGATGCGCGCCGCGGTGATGGGAGAACCATTCCGCCTGGCACAGGGCGCCGACCAGTGCGCCGATTTCGTCTACGTGAAGGACTGCGCGGAAGGCGTAGCGGCGGCGGCGCTGGCGCCGTCGCTGCGCAGCAGGATCTACAACCTCGGCTCCGGCCGCGCCACGCCCCTGCGGGCGGCGGTGGAGGCGGTGCGGGAGGCCGTCCCCGGCGCGGACATCGATGTGGGCCCGGGGCTGAACTTCGCACCCGGGCAGGAAGCTATCTATATCATCCTGGACGTCACGCGTGGGCGGGACGAGATCGGCTACGTGCCCCGGTACGACGTCCGCGCGGGCGTGCACGACTGCATCCGGGAGATGCGCCGGCTGCTGTCCCGGTCTCACGTGTAGGGCGTCCACATCCCGCCCGGACCCGAGGGATGCGGGCGGTGGAACGATACGTAGAGGAGGGTCGCACCGTGTCCAACGCGTGGAAAGCGATGGGGCTGGCCGTCGCGGGCGCGCTGCTCGGGTCGGCGGCCTGGGTTCCCGTTCCGGAGGGAACGGCCTGGGGCGGCGCGGCGCCGGAGAACGAGATCCGCGTGGGCTACGCCCGAGACTACCAGAGCACCGACCCCGCCCACATCCCCGGATCCCCCGACTACCAGGCCGCCATGAACATTTACAGCGGCCTGGTCCGCTACAAGAAGGACTCCACGGACGTCGAGCCCGATCTGGCGGAGCGGTGGGAGGTCAGCCCCGACGGCAAGGTCTACACGTTCCACCTGCGGCGCAACGTGGTGTGGCACGAGGGATATGGGCGCTTCACGGCCCACGATGTCAAGTACACCCTGGAGCGCATCAAGGACCCGGCCACCCGCTCCCGTTACGCCAAGCCCCTGGAGGTCATCGAGCGGATCGAGGTAGTCAACGACTACACCGTGCGCCTGGTCTTGCGGCAACCGTACAGCGGCCTGCTGGGCGCCGTGTTGGCCTTCCGCCCCGGGTACATGGTGAAGAAGGAGGCCATTGCGAAACTGGGCCGGGAGTTCGCCCTTCACCCGGTCGGCACCGGCCCCTTCATGTTCGGGAGCCACCGCCCGCGGCAGGAGATGGTGTGGGTCGCCAACGAGCGGTACCACTTCGGCGCGCCTCAGATCAAGCGGGTGCGCTGGCGGGTAATCCCCGACGAGATGGCGGCGGCGCTGGCGCTGCAGCGCGACGAGCTGAACTACATGATCGTGCGCCGGCCCGACGTGTACCGCATGTTGAAGGGCGTGCCCGGCGTGCGCATGACCGAGACGCCGGAGTCCGGGTGGCAAGCGCTGTTCCTGAACACGCGGCGCAAGCCCTTCGACGACGTGCGCGTGCGACGCGCCGTCGCCCACGCCATCAACAAGGACCAGATGGCCTTCGCCGTGGCCCAGGGCATGGCCACCGTCGGCTCCAGCTCCGTGATCCCGCCGGGCGTCTTCGGCGCCACGGAGGACATCCCCAGGTACGAGTTCAGCGTGGAGCGGGCGAAGCGACTCCTTCAGGAGGCGGGGGTGCGGGGTCCCATCACCGCCAGCATCATCTTCCGCCCGGAGGGCACCGACCCGGACACGGCGACCACGCTGCAGGCGATGCTGGCGGAGATCGGCATCACTCTCCGGCTGGAGCAACTGGAGACCGGCGCCTACTTCGCCCGACGCAACACTGGCAACTACGACATGCTGCTCAACGACGTCAGCCGCGCCGAGCCCGACCAGTTGCTGACCGAGATCTTCCACTCCGGCAACTTTCCCCCGGGAGGCAACACCGCCTACTACGCGGGCGCGGATAGCCTGATCGACGCGCAGCGGGTGGAGGTGAACGTGGCGCGGCGCAAGCAGATCATCGCCGAGGCGGCCAGGAAGATCGCCACGGACGTGCCCTTCATTCCCCTGTGGCAGCCGTACAACGTGACCGCCTACCAGCGGTACGTGCGGGGCCACGTGCCCAACATTTCCCACTGGATGACCCGGTTTGACCTTTTCTACTTTGCGCGGTAGGGAGCGGCGGAGGCGTCTGCCGCGAAGGAGGGATGCACGATGTCCAGACTCTTGAAGGCCGTGGCGCTGAGCGCCGCGGGGTTGCTGCTCGCCTCGACCATTTGGGTGCCGGCGCCCGCGGTGTGGGGCGGTGCTGTCCCGGAGAACGAGATCCGGGTCGCCTACACCCGCGACTACCAGAGCACCGATCCGGCCCACATCCCCGGCTCGCCCGACTACCAGGCCGCCATGAACATCTACGGCGGCCTCGTCCGCTACAAGAAGGACTCCACCGAGGTGGAACCCGATCTGGCCGAGCGCTGGACCGTCAGCCCCGACGGCAAGGTCTACACCTTTTTCCTCCGCCGCAATGTGGCCTGGCACGAGGGCTACGGCCGCTTCACCGCCCAGGACGTCAAGTACACCCTGGAGCGCATCAAGGACCCCGCCACCCGCTCCCGCTACGCCAAGCCCCTGGAAGTCGTCGAGCGGATCGAGGTGGTGAACGACTACACCGTGCGCCTCATCCTTCGCCAGCCGTACAGCGGCCTGCTGAGCGCCGTCCTGGCGTTCCGGCCAGGCTACATGGTGAAGAAGGAGGCGGTGGAGAAGCTGGGACGGGACTTCGGCCTGCACCCCGTCGGCACCGGACCGTTCATGTTCCAATCCTACCGGCCGCGCCAGGAGATGGTGTGGGTGTCCAACGAGCGATACTACTTCGGGGCCCCGCAGACGAAGCGGGTGCGATGGCGCGTCATCCCCGACGAGATGGCCGCCGGGCTGGCCCTCCAGCGCGACGAGATCAATTACATGATCGTGCGCCGGCCCGACGTCTGGCGCATGCTCAAGGGCGCCCCCAGCGTGCGCATGACCGAGACCCCTTCCGCGGGCTGGCAGGCGGTGTTTTTCAACACGCGGCGCAAGCCCTTCGACGACGTGCGCGTGCGCCGCGCCATCGCCCACGCCATCAACAAGGACTCGATCGTCTTCTCCGTGACCCAGGGCATGGCCAAGGTGGGTCACTCCGTGATCCCGCAGGGCACCTT
>JACQTN010000028.1 GCA_016210785.1 Armatimonadota bacterium | reverse complement strand
TAGCACGTGCCGGCGCCGTGCGTTCGGCGAGCGCGGTAAGGCGAAACATCTCGCACACGCGTGGCACGTGCCAAGACCCTCCCCGCGTCGGACACGTGGTGAAGGGTGGAGTGACCCACCTGAAATGTCTGAAGACCCCCGATCGCCACGGTGGGGCACTCCAGACATTTCAGGTGGGTCATGGCGCAAAGACACTCCACCCAACCTTACCGGTTAGTACACGCTGTGCCTCGCCAGACGGAACTCTAGCAGGTCCTCGTCGGCCTTGAGCGCGCAATAGAGCCACACGAAGGGGAGCAGCACGCCGAAGCTCAGCAACAGCACCCCGCTCAGGATCATGAAGTGGACCCACAGGCCCTTCAGCAGGTACCACAGCGGACCCAGGATGACCGCAGCCCAGTTCCACTGCAGCCGGCGGGGAAAGGCGGGAGGCTCGATGGGCACGCCCTCCCCGGCCCGCCCCACGGGCTGCTCCATGGTCGCATTCCAGCGCGTGGCCAGGCCGGTCCAGCTGGGCCGGGTGGCCCTGGCCAGCCACCACAGCCAGCCGATCAACAGGCCGCTGATGAGCAGCGCGACGATGACGGGAACCACCGCTGATGCACCTCCGCGGAGCGATCAGACCTCGTGCGTGTTCGTCGCGCGGGCCGCGATCCCTGCCGCGCGGCCGCGCCTTCGGCGGGAACCGCATCTTGACCCGCGGCTCCTTCAGCCCTGCACCGTGCCGGCCTCGCCCTGCGCCGCGGCGCGCTGGCGGAACAGGATCCGGCACAGCACGATGCTGAGCTCGTACAGCACGATCATGGGCGCCGCCACCATGAACATGGTCACCGGGCTCCAGTCCGGCGTGAGGACCGCGGAGGCGGTGAAGATGACCATGTAGGCGATGCGCCACTCCTTCCGCAGCGTGGCCGGGGAGACGATGCCGAGCCAGGCCAGGGCCACGATGAGCAGCGGCGTCTCGAAGGCCAGCCCCACCCCCACCATGAACCAGGCCACGTAGCCCACGTAGGCCAGGGCCGTGAGCTGCACCTGGATGATGTCCCCGCCCTGGGCCAGCAGCCACCGCGTCGACGCGGGCAGGATGAAGACGTAGCCGAACACGACCCCGGTGTAGAACAGCACGGCCATGCCCACCAGTGCCCAGTCGGCAGCCTTCTTCTCCTGCGGCGTGAGGGCGGGGCGGATGAAAGCGAAGACCTGGTACAGCAGCCAGGGCATGGACAGCGCCACCCCGGTGATCAGGGCGGTCTTGAACTTGGCCAGGAAGGGCTCCAGGACCGTCAGCGCCGTCAGCTTGGGCGTGCCCGCCGGGCGAAGGATGACAGCCATGATCTGCGGAGCAAAGATGTAGCCGATGACGGCGCCCGCGCCGAGGCCGAGGAGCGCCAGGCCGAGCCGCTTGCGCAGCTCGTCCAGGTGTTCCACCATCGTCATCGGGCGATCGTCGTGCACCATGGCGATTCGCGGCGGGACGCCGCGCCCGTGCTACGGGACCAGGTCCTCCTGCGGCCGCAGGGAGATGCTGGCGTCGAGCTGCGCGGAGTGCGCCGTGTGATACCAGCGGGTCTCGCGCAGGCGCAGGAACGCGTACCCGCACAGCCCGATCCACAGCAGGGGCACCACCAGGGAGGCGACGGCAAAGAGCGGGTAGTTCCGCAGCGGGATGCGCTCCATCAGCAACCCCGCCGGCAGGTACGCCGCCCAATAGATGGCGGAGAGGGCGATGGCCAGGATGGGGCCGCCCAGCGGGTCCTGCCGCAGGCCGTTGAACTGCAGGAGCAGGCCCACCACGATGTAGGTGCCCACCAGGACGCCCACGAGGGGGCTGGCCAGATAGTACAGGGTGTCCAGTGCCAGCAGGTCCAGGTGGAAGATCCCGCGGCCCAGCAGCCGCAGCCCATAGCGGCACAGCACCTGGGCGTGGCCGATCATCCAGCGGCAGCGCTGCGCCCAGGCCACCCGGAAGGACGTGGGTTTCTCGTCGTAGATCACGGCATCGTGCACCCAGGTGATCCGCTCGCCGTCCAGCGCCAGCTGCACCTGCAGTTCCAGGTCCTCGGTCAGGGAAAAGGCCGGCCACCCGTAGCGCCGCAGGAGGTCAGTGGCAATGCAAAAGCCCGTGCCGCCCGTGGCCACGCCGAGCCCCAGTTGCTCCTTGCCGAGTTGCCACAGGCGGTTGGTCAGCGCGTACTGCATCCAGATGAACCGCGTGATGCGCGAGTCGTAGGGATTCTTGGTCCCGAGGTACCCCTGGATGACCCGGCGCCCGCGGCTCAGGCAGGCGTTCATCTTGGCGAGGAAGTTGAGAGCCACGGCGTTGTCCGCGTCGAAGATCACCACGGCGTCGTACCGGGTCCCCCGGTCGTCCAGGGCGAAGAGGCGTTCCAGCGCCCAGCGCAGGGCGTGGCCCTTGCTGGCGTTGGCGGGGTCGTCCCGCTCCCACACGTGCGCGCCGGCCTCGACGGCGACACGGGCTGTGTCGTCGGTGCAGTTGTCGGCGATCACGAAGATGTCGAACATATCGCGGGGATAGTCCGTGCACCGGAGGTTGCGGACCAGGTCGCCGATCACGGAGGCCTCGTTGTGGGCAGGCACCAGGATGGCAAACCGGTGGGAAGGCGGCGCGTCGCGGGGCGGCCGCTGCGTCCAGATGCCCGCCGCGCCCAGGAGGAGGGCGTACAGAAACCCCCCGAGCATCAGGGCCTCAAAGGTCCGGGTGTAGATGCGGCCCCCGTCCGCGAGCGCCGCGGCCCAGCCCGACGGCGGCCCTTCCCCGTGGCCCTCCCGGATGCTGCGCGCGTATCCCGCCACGCCCAGGGCCAGCATCAGGCCCAGGGCAATGATCCATGGAATCACACGTGCCCGTCTGCGTAACATTGACACCCCACGGGTCACTCTGTCGTAAGGCGGTGTTGCCCGCTGGACCTCTCTTTATGTTGGCGGACACCCCAGCGCGTCCCTTCATGATTTTCCAGAAATCCTGGCGAAGGATTTTCCCCCCGGGCCAAGAAGTGAAGGCGACTGAACACCAGGCGACGCGGGTGGGGCGGGGAGGGTGGATGGCAGCGGCGGGCACGGGACACCGTTGACGCAGAAGGTGAGGGCCGAGGAGGCCCGGCTGGAGCGCGTGGCGACCTGGCTGGTGGTGCTGGTGGCTGTGGCCTACCTGCTGGTGCGCCTGCGCTTCTTCCTGGCCACCATCGCCCTCAGCGCCATGCTCGCCTACCTGCTCATGCCCCTGGTCACGCTCATCAGCCGGGTGCAGGTGGCGCGGGGCCGGCCGGTCCCCCACGCCGCGGCGGTGACCATCTCGGTGCTGGGTTTCATCGGCGTGGTGGTGCTGATCGGGGTTGGCGTGGGCCAGCCCGTGGTCGCGGAGACCACGCGCCTGGTGGCGAGCCTGCCTCGCTACCAGCAGCAACTGGCGGAGTTGATCGACACCGTCCGCGGCGAGTACCTGGCGAATCTGGACCCCAGCATCCAGGCGCAGATCGAGAGCGTCGTCTCTCAGGGGGGGTCGCTGGTGATGATGGGTGTCCAGCGGCTGGTGCGGCTGACGGTGGAGTGGCTGCGCCACACCGTGGAGATCATCCTGATCCCGGTACTCGCCTTTTACTTCCTTATGGAACCCACGCGGCTGCGCGACGAGTTGGTCCATTTTATCCCCGCACGCCACCGGGCCGGCACGCTGGCGCTGGCCCACCGGGGGGGCGGCATCGTGGCCAGTTACGTGCGGGCCCAGGTGATCCTGATGGTGATCGCCTGGATCATCGTGACGGCCGGGCTGGGCCTGCTGCACATGCGCTTCGCCCTCACGCTGGGACTGTTCGCCGGGCTCACCCGAGCCATCCCCATCATCGGGCCCATCCTGGGCGGGATCCCCATCGTGCTGCTGGCGCTGACCGAGTCGCCGCACCTGGCGCTGCTGGTGCTGGCCTTCTTTTCCCTCATGCACTTCGTGGAGAGCAAGATCATCCTGCCCAAGGTCATGGGCAAGGAACTGGAGATGCACCCGGCCCTGGTGGTCTTCGCCCTCCTGCTGGGCAACGAGATCTTCGGCCTGCTGGGCATGTTCCTGGCTGTGCCGGTCGTGGCGTTGATCCGGGACGCCATCCACCTCCGGGCGGAGGACGCGCGCCTGGAACCCGCGGAGATCACCTCCCCGCAGTGAGCGCGCGGCGCGCCGGCGGCGCCTTGACACCTTTCCACCCCTGGCCTACAATCGGTGTGGCATCAGGATTCCAACCATCTCCTGTGTGCCGCAGGGGATGGGACGTTGCCGGGCGTGGTGGGGTACCCAAGTGGCAACGGGGGCGGACTGTAGATCCGCTGGCGGAATGCCTTCGGGGGTTCGAGTCCCTCCCCCACCAC
>JACQTN010000338.1 GCA_016210785.1 Armatimonadota bacterium | reverse complement strand
GCGTATTCCCTCGGCGAGACCTACCGGCTCACGGTAGAGGCGGTGCGCGACTACTACCAGGCGCTGGCCCCCGGCGGCGTGCTGGTGCTGACGCGCTGGCTGCAGCTCCCGCCCAGCGAAGAGGCGCGGGCGTGGGCCACGGCCGTCGCGGCGCTGGAAGAGATGGGCGTGGCGCAGCCGGCGGCGCAGGTCGCGGCGCTGCGCAGCCTGAATACGGCCACGATCCTCATCAGGCGTGGTGCCTGGACGGCGGACGAACTGGCGGCGATCCGGAGGTTTGCTGAGGCGCGCCGCTTCGACCTGATCGCGCTGCCGGGACTCGAGGCGGAGGAGGCCAACCGCTTTCAGGTGCTGCCGGGCAACGAGTACTACCACGCCTTTGCCGCGATCCTGGATCCCGCGCGGCGCGCCGCATGGATGCACGCCGCGCGCTTCGACGCACGACCGGCCCGCGACGATCGCCCGTTTTTCTTTCACTTCTTCCGCTGGCAGCAGGTCCCGTCCACGCTGGCGATGTGGGGGCGCACCTGGCAGCCCTTCGGCGGCGGGGGCTACCTCGTGGTTCTCGCCCTGCTGCCGGCCGCCGCGCTGGCCGCGGCGGCGTTGGTGCTGCTCCCGTGGGCCGCCGCGCCGGGCGCGCGCCGGCCTCCGCTGCGCCTGCTGGCCGGGTTCGCGCTGCTGGGTTTCGGGTTCATCGGCACGGAGATCGCGCTGGTGCAGCGCTTCATCCTTCTGCTGGGCACGCCCACCCACGCCCTGGTGGTCGTGCTGGTGGTCCTGCTGGCGACTTCCGGCGCGGGCAGCGTGCTCACGGGGCGCCTCACCGCGCGCCAGGCTGCGGTCATGCCGGCCCTCGCGCTCGTGGTGGCTTCTCTGGCCGCCGCGCTGCCCTGGTTGGTGGAGAGCGCGCTCGCGCTGCCGTTAATCCTGCGGATCGCCGTGGCCGCGCTGGCGATCGCACCGCCGGGCCTGCTGATGGGGATGCCCTTCGCGCTGGCGCTCCGCGCCGCGGCGGCGCGCGATGCGGGCGTGGTCGCATGGGCGTGGGCGGCCAACGGCGCCGCCTCCGTGGTAGGCGCCTTAGGGGCCACCATCGTGGCCCTGTCCTGGGGGTTGAGCGGGGTGCTGCTGCTGTCCGCGCTCGCCTATGGAGGTGCCGCGCTCGCGTTCGGTACGTCCCTGGCCGTGCCCGGCTCCCGTGCTGGCCCTGCCTTCATGGCTCGGCCGTGACACTGCCGCGTTCGCCGAGAACGGCGGTGCCAGACCACGGCGACTCATCGAGAATGCGGAGGAGAAACCTGAGCTTGCGGGCGCCTACCCAAAGATGGGGCCAAGATCCAGCGTCAGGCCGGGCAGGGTCGGATCCAGCCTGACCCGTCGGGTACCCTTGATCACTCTCGGTCCTTTGCCCCGGCATGAAGATCTCGACTCTACGGTGAAAGGGGTCGATCAGGACAGCGATCTGAGCGCCGCTGGCCTGGCAAGAGGAGTATCGCATGAAATCCCAGCCTGTTCCCGCGGCCGGGCCAGGGCGGCTCACATCTTGAGCCGTGGGTCCAAGGCGTCCCGCAGCCCGTCGCCCAGCAGGTTGAACCCCAGCACCGTGATCATGATGGCCAGGCCCGGAAAGGCCACCGCGTGGGGCGCCAGGCGCAGGTACTGCCGGGCCGCGCTGAGCATGGCGCCCCACTCCGCGGCGGGTGGCTGCGCGCCCAGTCCCAGGAACCCCAGCGCCGCGGCGGAGAGGATCGCGGATGCGACCTGCAGGCTGGACTGCACGATGATGACGGCCAGCGTGTTGGGCAGGATGTGCCTGGCGATGACCCTGCTCGTGCCGGCGCCCAGCGCCCGCGCCGCGTCCACGAACTCCTGCTCGCGCAGGGACAGGGTTTGCCCCCGCACCAGCCGCGCGTAGACCGGAATGGAGACGATGCCGATGGCCAGCATCGCCTGGGTCAGCCCCACGCCGAGAACGGCGACGATCACGATGGCCAGCAGGATGCCCGGGAAGGCCAGCATGATGTCCACGGCGCGCTGCACCAGCAGGTCGAAGACGCCCCCGTAGTATCCGGACAGCGCACCCAGCGGGACGCCCACCCCCACGCCGATGGCCACCGCGATCACGCCAATCACCAGCGAGAGCCGCGCGCCGTAGATGATCCGGCTCAGCATGTCGCGGCCCAGTTCGTCCCGCCCCAGCGGCGTGCTGCGTCTCGGTCCCTCCAGGCCGCGGTCGAACTCCACCTCATAGGGGTCGTGCGGGGCCAGCAGCGGAGCCAGCACCCCGATCAACAGGAAGCACGCGATGATGGCGAGCCCGATGATCCCGGCGCGGTTGCGGGTGAACTGCCGCCAGGCGCTGCGGCCCCGGCCAATGGCGGCCGCCCGCCCCTCTTGTCGCGTTCCCAGCGCGCCTTCCGCCATGGTGGGAGTCACGCGGCTTCTGAGCGTCTGCTCCTCTCTGCGAGGAGTTCTCTGATCTGGCACGGCCGACTCAGCTTCTGAGCGGCACGCATCTACTGGTAGTGAATCCTCGGGTCCGCGGCCGCGTAGAGGATGTCCACGGCGAGATTCACCAGCACGAAGGCCATGGCCACCACCAGCACCGATGCCTGCACCACCGGGTAGTCGCGGCTCAGGATGCTCTCCACCAGCAGCCGGCCCACGCCGGGCCAGGCAAAGACGCTCTCGGTCAGCACCGCGCCGCTGAGCAGCGTCCCGGTCTGCAGTCCGATCACGGTGATGACCGGGATGAGGGCGTTGCGGAACGCGTGCCGGTTGATGACCACGCGCTCGGCGACCCCCTTGGCCCGGGCGGTGCGCACGTAGTCGGCCCGCAGCACCTCCAGCATGCTGGAGCGGGTCATCCGGGCGATGATGGCCGCGGAGGTCATGCCCAACGTCACCGAGGGCAGCACCAGGTGGGCCAGCGACCCGGTCCCCACCGCGGGCAGCCATCCCAGGAGTACCGAGAAAACCAGGATCATCATCAGGCCGGACCAGAAGATGGGCATGGACAGGCCGGCCAGCGCCACCACCATCACCGCGGCGTCGGCCAGCGAGTAGGGGCGCACCGCGGAGACGATGCCCGCGCCCACGCCGACCAGCGTGGCGATGACGATGCTGGCCGCGGCCAGGCGCACCGTGTTGGGGATGCGGGCGGCGAGCTCCTCCGTGACCGGCGCGCGGGAGCGGATGGAGCGTCCCAGGTCGGCCCGCACGAGGCTGGAGAAATAGACGCCGAACTGCACGATGATGGGCCGGTCCAGCCCCAGGTCTCTGCGGATGGCCGCCACGTACTCGGGCGTGGCAGCCTGGCCGGCGATGATCTGGGCCGGATCGCCCGGGATCAGGCGGATCATCGAAAACACGATGAAGGCCACCCCGAACATAACGGGGACGGACAGCACCAGCCGCTTGACGATGTAAGCCCACATGGCGATCCGCGCGTCCTCTCAGATCACCCACGCACGCCGGGGGCCGGGGGAAGGCTCCGCGCCTCTCCCCGGCCCCGCCAGTCCGGGATTTCTTCACGCCTCGGGCGATGGGCGCAGGCGGTCCTGGGAACCTGTCTCGAAAAAAGGTGATTCTTTCATGCGCAGGGCCGGCTTCCCATGATGTGTCGGTATCGGCGCTGCGAGTTGCACTGCGCAGGACCGAGCTCGCGCCGCCGAGCCCGAGCATCGCCCCGTATGTCGGATGCCCCACCGTCG
>JACQTN010000337.1 GCA_016210785.1 Armatimonadota bacterium | reverse complement strand
CTTCCTCCCTTTGACGCAATCCCGCGGATTTCCGGGCAGTCCACCGCCCGCCCGAAACACCCAACTACGTTCGCATCGCCTGATGCGGTGTCCTTGCACGGCAGCAAAGTGCTGGGCCGCCCCGGGTGCGCGCGCGCCCCTAAATGCGCGGAGGGGACGGCGGCGTCCCGTCCCCTCCTGCTGTGTGCGAGATTTTCGTGCGCAGGACTGGCTCAGCCCCACCCCAGACCACCCGACCTTCTCGGCTACCGCAGGCGCGCGTCCCCCAGCCAGATCCGCTCGTCCGCGCGCGGCTTCCATACGAGCCGGTTGCTGACACCGTAGAAGTCGGTCTGGAACCAGATGAAGAGGAGCGCGGCGTCGTCGCGGGCGATCTGCTCGAGCTGACCGCACATCTCCACCCGCTTCTTGACGTTGAACTCACTGCTCAGCTTCCCCCACACCGACTCGTACCGGTCGTTGGCCCACCCGGACCGGTTGCTACCGGAGTCCTTCTGTACCAGGGCCAGGTCATTCTGGCACTCGAAGCCCGGGCCGGAGCCGAGCAGGTACAGGTCGTGGAAGCCCGCGCCGCGGCGGGCCGACATCCGCACGTACACCGACCAGTCGAGAACTTGAAGATTGATGCGGATGCCCACCTTCTCCAGGTCGCTGGCGATGACCTGGCACATGTCCTTGTCCCGGATATAGCGGCCGTTGGGGCAGTCGAAGGTCAGCACCAGCGGCCGGCCGTCGCGTTCGCGCACTCCCGTAACCGGGTTGAGGCGCCACCCCGCCTCGTCCAGCAGCCGCGCCGCCCGCGCCGGATCATACGCGTACGGCTGGATCTTGGGGTTCTGGTCGGGTACGTTGGCGATGTTGGCAGAGCACCTGCCGCGCCCGGCCAGCAGGCTGCGCATCATGCCCTCGCAGTTGAAGGCGTGGTTGAGGGCCTGGCGCACCCGCCTGTCGGCCAGCGCCGGATGCCGCCCCTGCTTGATCCCCACGAAGATGCGGCGCATGCCCGGCACCGTCTCCAGGCGCGCGCCGGACGCGCGGGCCACGTCGTCGGCCAGGTCCGGGGGAACGTTGACGATGATGTCGGCGTTGCCGGCCCGCAGCTCGGCGATGCGCGTGGCAGCCTCCGGGACCGGTCGCCAGATGATGCGCTGAATGGGCTTCGGCCCGCCCGGGTACCCCGGCCAGGCCTCGATGATCACCCGCTCGTCCGGAATCCACTCCACGATGCGGTAGGTCCGCTCCCCACCGGCCGGCGGTTGAGCGACGCCTGCGGCGTCTGCGTGTAGTACTTGGGCGGGAACGCGGAGGTCTGGTCGTGTGCCAGGTGATAGGGCAGCACTGGATTTGGCTGTCTGGTCTTGATCCGCACCGTGGAGGCGTCCACCGCGTCGACGCGGTCGAGGTTGAGCAGGTTGTAGATGTACTGGACGTCGGCCTGCTTGCGGTCGAAGAAGTCCTTCCCGCGCGTCAGCCCGAAGCGCACGGTCTCCGCGGTCAGCGGCTCGCCGTTGTGGAACGTCTTCCCGCGCTGACGGCAAACTCCCACGTCAGCGGGTCGACGAGCCGCCACGACTCCGCCAGCTGGGGCACCAGCTTCACCGAGTTGTCGAACCACATCAACCGCTCGAAGATGTGGATGATCACGTTGACGTCCGGCAGCGAGGAGGAGTACTGAGGATCGAGGGTGGCGACGTCTACACCCTGCAGGATGACGACGGGACGCTGCGCCGGTCCACTGGCGGCGGGGCCGC
The DNA here is from genome assembly GCA_016210785.1 of Armatimonadota bacterium. Classification (GTDB taxonomy): domain Bacteria; phylum Sysuimicrobiota; class Sysuimicrobiia; order Sysuimicrobiales; family JACQTN01; genus JACQTN01. The sequence goes on along the minus strand of JACQTN010000337.1, from coordinate 4,540 downwards.
CCCAGGACAGCGCCGCGGCGGCGGCCAGGCTGAGCCCGAGCAGCGCGCGTACGGTCCACATGTCTGTTCCCCCCTATGGCGGCACAGTCAGCTCCTTGCTTCCTCGGTCTGGGGGGTGTTTCCTCTCACCTTCATCCGATCCTGCATCGCCCAGCAGGAACCCGCTGGCGTAGGGATCGGCGGGATCGATGACGAACTGATGAAAACCGGTGATGAACGCTCGCCCTGTGACCTCGGGTATGACCGCTTGATAGCCCCCCACGTCCGTCTCGCGAAGCAGGCGGCCCCTGAACACTCCGCCCAGGATCCCCTCGTGGACGAATTCCTGCCCGAGCCCCAGTTCCCCGCGCGCGTAAAGCACCGCCATCTTCGCACATGTTCCGGTCCCGCAGGGTGAGCGATCGACCGACCCACGTCCGAAGACAATCACGTTTCTCACAGCGGCCTCGGGATGCCGCGGAGGTTCAAAGATCTGGACCGACGTGACGCCGCGAATGTGAGGAATTTCGGGATGAGACACGGCAAGCTCGCGGTTCACGCACTCCCGCAACTGCACTCCGGCTTTCGCGAGTTGGTCCACGGACCGAGGCACCACTGAGACGCCCAACGCATCGGCAGATACGATAGCGTAGAAAGTGCCTCCAAAGGCTATGTCCACACCCAGCCGTCTGCCATCCACCAGCAGCGTCACATCGCGGCGCCACAGGAACGACGGAACATTCTCGAACGTGACGCTCTCCACGGCGCCGTCGGCGGCAACCCACGCCTGCGTGCGAACGAGACCGGCGGGGGTGTCCAGGATGAGACGGGTTCGGGAGAGGCCGGAAATGAAACCGGTTTGGAGAGCTGCGGTGACCACTCCGATGACCCCGTGGCCACACATGTTCAGGTAGCCGCCACTGTCCATGAATAGCACACCGAGGTCCGCCTCCGGATGCGCGGGCGGCATGACCAGCGCACCGAACATGTCTCCATGGCCGCGCGGTTCGTGCATCAGCGCCCTCCGGAGATGATCGAAGCGTTCCCGCACGTCCTGCTGACGCTCGGACATGGTGGCGCCTCGCGCGAACGGGAAGCCGGCGAGAATGATTCTCGTGGGTTCTCCTTCCGTATGCGTATCAACTGTGGTCAGCAGATGCTGGATAGGCATGTCCCCTCCTCGGCTCCCGTCACGGTCCAGCGGTCTCCAAAACGCGAAGGAAGTTTCCACCCATGGTCCGGGCAATGTCACGCTCGCCCCAGCCGCGGCGCCGCAGCCCGTCACCCACCGCAGAAAATGAGGACATATCCTCGGCACCACGCGGGTAGGCATGCGAGCCCGCATACATGGCGCCGGTCGGATCGGTTCGCGCCAGGGTGGTTTCGTACATGGCCTCCGGGAGCATATTGACGTAGTCTGGGCCGAGCCCCGCGTGGTCCACCCCCACCAGATCGGCGATGTATTCCACGTGGTTCAGGAGGTCCTCGATCGTCGGAGCGTCCGCCTTGACGAAACCGGGATAGAAGTTGAGGCCCGCCACCCCGCCGAGCTGTGCCAGCGCGCGCAACTGTTCATTGGTCAGATTGCGAGGGTGATCGCAGAGAGCTCTCGCGTTGGAGTGGGTGGCGATGACCGGTCCGGTACGTTGCTCGATGACATCCCAAAACCCGGCTTCGGAGATGTGCGACACGTCGATGACAATCCCCAGAGATCCGCACCGCCTGACGACATCGACGCCAAAGTGACTGAGCCCGGCACCGGTGCGATCCCCACAGCCATCAGAAATCAGATTGCGCCGGTTGTGCGTCAAGCTCAGGACGCGAATGCCGATGTGACGCAACAGGTACAGCCGATCCAGGCTGCCATCCAGCGTGCGATCACCGGCGCACAGAATCAAGGCGACGCGCCCCGCGGCGGCGCTGGCCCTCACGTCGTCCGCGTTCCTGGCCAGGGCAAGATGTCCGTCCGACTCGGCGACCTCAGCCAGGATCTCTTCGAGCCGCTCGAACTCGCCCAGGGGCTGAACAATTGCCTCAACGCCACCACGCCTGACATCAGGCAGGTGACGATGCGTGAATACGGCCCGCTCACCGTAGAACCGACGGCGCACGGACACATCCATCCATGCGGGGCCGCCGTACATATTCACAACCGGGATATCGAGGATCATGGCCGCCCTCCGATCTACCCGCCGTCTTGTCGCTCAATGCCAACCATGGTGCCCGCCGCCTGCCGTCATGTCTCATCGCCGGCCCGCCCGCGGGTCGCCGAGATTGCGTAGACCCCCTGGCGTTCTTCTTAATTGCTGATCTGGAAGAGCGGCGGGCCTAGAGTAGCGCTTTCCACGTCGATCCCCAGCCCCGGCCCGTTTGGGGTGACCCCGATCCCCTCGCGCGACCGGGGTTGGTATCCGGCGATGTGCTCCCTCGCCCAGTCGTTCATGAACGACACGGTGAAGAGTGCCTCAGGCCTCACACTGCAGGCGAGATGGCTGATGGCGGCAGTTGTCACGTCGCCGCCCCAGGTGTCCTCGACCGTCAAGCGCAGCCCCAGCGACTCAGAGAGCTCGCGCATCTGCCGTGCTCGCGTCAGCCCGCCGACCTTGCTAATCTTTAGGTTGATCGCCTCCATACCTCCCCCATGGAAGGCTTGTAGCAACGTGTGCACATCGGTAATGACCTCGTCGAGTACGATCGGAAGCGTCGTGCGCTGCCGCACGTACAGGCATTCATCTAGCGTCGCGCAGGGCTGCTCCAGGTACACGCGCGGTAGCACCTCTAATAGCCGCGCGGCCACCACGGCGTTCTGAAGGGTCCAGCCCCCGTTGGCGTCGGCGATGACGATGTCGCCGTCACCGGTCGCGTCAACCACGGCACGCACCCGCCGGGCGTCGGTGTACGGGTCATCGCCGACCTTCAGTTGGAACTTCCGGAAGCCTTCGCCCTTTCGCGCCCGCACATAGACCGCCATTTCCTCGGGTGTGCCCAGCGGCACCGCGATGTAGAGAGGATAGGTTTCCTGTCGGCGTCCGCCCAGGAGTGTGCTCACCGGCTGACCCGTCGCCTTGCCGAGCAGGTCCCAGCATGCGATGTCGACAGCGCTCTTGGCGTAACCGTGTCCGCGGAGTGCGGAGTCCATCGCGGCATTGACCACGGCCAGATTCAGGGGATCAAGCCCCAGAAGCTGAGGCGCCAGCTCTCGTAACGCGGAGCGCGCGCCCTCCGCAAATGCTGGAAGGTACCCCGGGCCCAGCGGGCACACTTCGCCCCAGCCCTCATGGCCCGTGTCGGTGCAGATCCGGACCACCGTGCTCAATAGCGAGGTCACCACCCGGCCACCAGACATCACATAGCTGCCGTGGACGTAAGTGAGAGAATACCCGAAGACCTCAACCGAAGTGATATGCATCAGTAGCCTCCAAAGACGTCGAGGAATACTGCGAGCAGCGCACCGTCCGCCGCTATCCTGGTCTCTCATCGCCGGTCGGATCGCGGGTCCAGGGCGTCGCGCAAGCCATCGCCGACGAAGTTAAAGCTCACGACGGTCAAAGCCAGCAGCAGGCCCGGGAAAATCGCGACCCACGGGGCAATGAACATGCGCATCTGGGCGCCGCTAAGCATGCTCCCCCAGCTGGCCTGAGGCGGCTGCACGCCCATTCCGAGAAACGAGAGGGCCGACTCCACCAGTATCGCCTGAGCGACGTTGAGCGTCGCCACCACGATGATCGGCCCCGCCACATTGGGCAGGATATGCCGAAAAATGATGCGCGCAGACGAGCACCCGATAGTGCGCGATGCCGTCACATACTCCTTGACGCGCTGGGCCATCACCTCGCCCCGAACAATGCGGGAGACTCCCATCCAGCTCGTCAGGCCGATGACAATCATCACGTTCACAATGTGCGGTCGCAGCAGCACCTGGGCAATCAAGATGATGAAGAACAGGGGAAGAGAGAGGATGAAATCCACCGTGCGCATGAGCACGCTATCAATTCTGCCACCGAAATACCCGGCGGCAGATCCGATGGTCGTTCCCAGAGATACCGAGATCGCCATCGCGACAAATCCCACGCCGAGCGAGATGCGGCCTCCGTAGAGACAGCGAGAAAAGTAGTCCCGACCGATATTGTCAGTTCCGAACAGGTGCTTCCGGCCGGGCGGCACGAACCGGCTCTCGTAATCGATCGCGTTGGGGTCGAATCGCGTGACGACGGGTGCAAAGGCAGTAAGCACGAGAAGCACGACCAGGGTGATCAGCCCGAACAATGCCCGACGGTGTCGCATGAACCGACGAAGTGCCAGGCCTGTGTTCGAAACCAGTTGAAGCCTCTCCTGTCGCAATGCGACAGCAGGCTCCACGCTGGTGGGCGGCGCGTCAAAGGCGACCTGAGGCTTCATAGCGTATCCTGGGATCTGCCAGGGCATAGCTGACATCGGCGAGCAGGTTGCCGACGACCACAATGACTGATGAGACTAGAAGCAACGTCATGATCACCGTATAGTCCCGCTGATAGACGGCTGTTACCGAAAGACGCCCCATACCGGGCCAGGAGAAGATCGT
>JACQTN010000326.1 GCA_016210785.1 Armatimonadota bacterium | reverse complement strand
CTGCTTCTCCACCGGCGCGGGCGTGCCGGGGTGGCTGCTGGCCGTCCTGCGGCGCCGCCTGCGCGGCTGCGGCGTGACGTCCGTCGAGATCGAACGCGTGGGCCGCGGGCTGTTCGTGCTCGGCCGCAAGGACGCGGGAGGTAGGGACTATAAGAGCCGGTAGAGCAGGGCCTGGGCTATGGACTCGCGGCAGGAAAGTAGTGTTGATCTGGACGCCGTCAACCCTGCACGCCGCTGCGACCCGTCACACGATATACCTGTCCCATCCCCTATAGCGCTCGCGCACCAATCCCTGCGGAAAGCTCGCCAGGATCAGCACGGCCCCGACCAGCACGTCGTTCCACCCGGCCCCTGCCGTGAAACCGGCAAGCAGCCAGGGCGCGGCCACAAGCCACGCACCAAACAGCACATTGACAAACCGCCCGGCGCCTTGCTTTGTTTACCCAGAACCCGGCCACGCGCGCCGGTTCAGAAAAGCTTGAATACAGGCGGGGAAGCGACTACACTACATTCAGTAATGAAATGGGCGTGTGTGGTGGGAACTCCCGCTCAGGGCAAGATCCTTACCGTCCTGGTCGCGGTCACCGCGGCGATGGCGGGGGCCGCGGTCCCGGCCATGGCGCATGCCACGCTAGAACGCTCCGATCCTCCTGCCAACCGCCTTCTCCTCAAACCTCCGGCCGAGGTCGTCCTCCATTTTTCCGAACCTGTTGACCCGCAGCGCACCGAGATCAAGGTGCTCGACCAGGAAGGCCGACGCGTCGACCGGCCGGGGTTTCAGGCTTCTTCGGATCGCCGTCGGGCCCGCGTCCCCGTGCAATCGCTCGGTCCCGGCATCTACACCGTCACATGGCGGACGCTCTCCATCGTGGATCATCACACCTACGAGGGGTTCTTCACCTTCACGCTGGGGCCGATCCGCCCCGGGGCGTTTTCCCTGCAGGCCGGGGTTCCCTCGGAGCCATGGCCCGCGGAGGTTGCGGCCCGATGGCTCGTGTTCATGGGGGCAGCGGTGCTCATCGGTGGTCTGGTCGTCGACAGATTCTTCGTGTCATCTCTCGCGAGCACGCAGCTCGTGGAGGCGGGCGAAGCTTGGCTAACGGCGGTGCACCGGCGCTGGCGCATCGCGGCTGGGCTCGCCGCTGCTGCGGCTGCGGCCGGCACAACCGCGGAGCTCACCTTCCAGGCGGTACGAACGGCGGCAGCTGCCGGCGGAGGATTTGGGACGGCGCTGGCCTCACTCGCAGGCGGTGAGCCCGCCCGCACGTCCCTGCTCCTCAGGATCGCGATCCCCATCGTGCTGTTGGTCTCTCTCCGGCGCCCCGCGCCCGGCCTCACACCGCGGCCCGCCGCCCGCGCCGTGGGGCGCGTGTCCCTGCCCGCAATGCTGGGGCTGTCCCAACTCCTCCTGGCAGCGCTGCTCCCCCTGGGGATCACCCTGACCAGCCACGCCGCGGCCACACCGGCGCTGCTGCCCTTCCTCGCCGACTGGCTGCACCTCCTCAGCGCCGCAGTCTGGGTAGGTGGCCTGATCTTTCTCGCCGCGGTCCTCGAGCCTGGGGTCAGATCGATGGACGCGGACGATCGGGCACGTTTCCTGGGTTCGCTTGTGCCGCGGTTCTCCAATCTGGCCGTCGCCAGCGTGGCCGTTCTCGTGGCGACCGGCGCCTACGCCGCCTGGGTCAACATTCCCGGCCTCGAATCGGTCCGCACAACCGCGTACGGGCGCGCGCTCGCCATCAAGATCGCGCTGTTGCTGCCGCTGCTTGGGATCGCCGCGGTCAATCTCGGGGTGATGCGCCCGCGCCTCGCCACGCTGGCGAGGCGCGGCGTAGCGGTGCCCGGCAGCCTGCCCCTCGCGCAGCGCTTCTTTCGCCTGGTCCACTGGGAGGCCGGCCTCGCCGCCCTCGTCCTCGTGGCCGCGGGGGCCCTGGCCCTGCTCCCCACCGCCAGGCAGGTGCAGGCCCTGGCGCCATCAGGCACCGTGACGCTGGCACGGCCGGTGGGAGACCTGGAAGGGGTCGTTCGCATCGACCCGTACCAGGTGGGCGAGAATGTCTTCGAGCTCCGCTTGCAGAGCGGGCAGGGACTGCCTGTTTCGGATGCGCGTGTCCGGTTCGCGTTCCGGCCCCTCGCCGTGCCAATGGGCACCGCCGCTGCGGACGCCGTGCCACGAGGCGATGGGCGGTTCACCCTCAGAGGCGCGTACATCAGCACGAGGGGACCGTGGCTCATCACGGTGACGGTGCGGCGGCGCGGCATGGAGGACCGGGACCTCCTCTACGTGGTCGAACCTGGCTGGGAGCGCACGCCGGTGCCGTCGACGACGTCGCCCACCGATGCCACCGCGATGGCGTTGCTCCGACAGGCCGATGCGGCGATGAACAGGCTGCGGACGCTGCGGCAGCGCGAAGATCTCGCCGACGATTCCGGCAACCACGTGACTACCCTGTTGGAGTTTGCCGCGCCCAATGCCCTGCGCTTCCGTGTGCTCGGCGGCATGGAGGCGATCATCATTGGTGACGTGCACTTCTCGCGTGAAGGTGGGGCGTGGCAGCGGTCGCAGAGTCCGTCATCGTTGACCTTCCCCAACTTCGCCTATGGGGAGAGCACCAGGCATGCCACCCTCGGCCCCCGGGAACTTGTGGATGGAGCCCGCACGCAGGTGGTGGTGTTTACCGTCACGCTCGCGCGCGCCAGCGCCCGTTACGCAGTGTGGATCGAGGAGAAGAGTCACAGGATCCTGCGGGTGGCCATGGTCGCCCCCGCGCATTACATGATCAGCCACAACTATGACTTCGATGCGCCCCTGCAGATTCAGGTGCCGCCCGGGGGCGGCAATCCCGGGAAGTGATGGGAGAGCAGCCCGTGCGCGCTTGACAGGCCGGCGGATTAACACTATAGTGCGTAGTGATTACGCGTGGTGGCACGGGGAAGGGACGGACATGGACGGCATCCGCGACCTGATCATCTCCTGGTACGGCGTCCTCAACACCGTCTTCCAGGTCACCAGCGGGCCGCTCCAGCCGCTGGTCAACACGCGCGAGGCCTCCCTGGCAGGCATTCTGCTCCTGGGGATGCTGGGGGCGACGAGCCCGTGCCAGCTCAGCACCAGCGCCAGCGCGCTGGCCTACCTGACGCGCGGCCTGCCCCGGCAGGGGGGCCGGGAGGAGCTCGCATACGCCGCCGGGAAGACGCTGGTCTATGCCATCGTCGGGCTGCTGGCGATCACGGTGGGGCAGGGGCTTTCCTTCGCTGCCATCCCCGTGGTTCAGGTAGCGCGGAAGCTGCTCGGTCCGCTGATGATCCTGGTGGGCCTCCTGCTGCTCGGTATTCTCCGGCCCCGTCTGGCGATCGGAGCCGGGATGAGCGCCTACCTGCGATCCCGCGCCGGGTCCGGCGGGGCATGGGGAGCGTTTTTCCTCGGCGTAGCCTTTGCGTTTGCCTGGTGTCCCACGCTCTCCGTCCTGTTCTTCGGAACAGTCATCCCGATGGCGCTGGCCAGTTCGTGGGGCGCCGTCTATCCGGCTCTCTTCGCGCTCGGCACCGTGCTCCCGTTACTGACAGTGCTGGGGCTGATCCAGTTGGGGGTCCAGACATCGGCGAGCCTGCTGCAGCGGATGCAGGCGGTCGACCGGATCCTCCGGCCGGCCGCCGCGGTCATCTTCTTGCTGGCGGGCATGAACGACACGCTGCTGTACTGGATCCTGTAGGTCGAATGATCGCAGACGAACTGATGACAGGAATCCCGGATGAGGTTCGCGGGGAGGTGCGTCGATGGCTCGATCTGTCGCGCTGGTGATCGCGGGCGTCCTGATCGGTGTGGCGCTCACCGCTGGATTGTTCCGGTCTGGCCTGGCGTATGGTCAGGGGATGGGCGGCCCCATGGGGCCGATGATGATGCGAATGATGGGTCCTGAAAACATGGCCGGCATGATGGGGGAGATGATGCGAGATCCCCAGTTCATGCGGTCCATGGCGCCGGCGTGCGCGCAGGCGATGAAGGACCCGGCGGTGCTTCGCAGGATGCAGGAGGCGATGGATGATCCTGAGATGCGCCGGATGATGGAGCAGATGCTGGAGATGATGCAGCGGCGCTGACCGCCGTGCCGGTCGGGAGGAGGCCGGATGTCCCAGGGCGTGCCACCGAAGGCCCGGCCGCGATGACTTCCGAGGGCGGCGTCGGCTGGCTGCTGCCGTTCGCCGCTGGGGCGGTTTCCTTTTTGTCGCCGTGCGTCCTGGCACTGGTGCCCGGCTACATCGCCCTTATCTCCGGGATCGCCGTCGAGGATCTGGAGCGCGGCGTCCCCGGCCAGACCTGGCGGGTCCTGTCCAGGTCCGTGTTATTCATCATCGGATTTGCCACAGTCTTCGTCCTTTTGGGCGCTACGGCCTCCGCAGCCGGCGCTCTGCTCCTCGAATACCGTGCGGCCCTGAACAAGGTTGCCGGAATCTTCATCATGTTCATGGGCCTGCACCTGACCGGCATCGTGCGCCTGGATCCGCTCTACCGGCAGTGGGGGCTCCTTGTCGACCCGCGCAATCTCGGCGCCCTCGGGACGCTCTTCGCGGGGATGGCATTTGCCTTCGCCTGGACGCCCTGCGTCGGACCCATTCTGGCGTCCATCCTGGCCTACGCCGGCTCCGTGGGGACGGTGACCACCGGCGCGGCATTGCTCGCCGTCTATGCCGCAGGGCTGGGAATTCCCCTCCTGCTGGCGGGACTGGGCCTGACACGCGGTATGGGCGCGCTACGATGGCTGCGCCGGCACGGGCGCGGGATCGAGCGGGCCAGCGGGGTCGTGCTCGCCGGCGTCGGCGTGCTCCTCTTCACCAACAAGCTCTTCTATGTCAGCATCCTGGCGCAGCGGCTGTTCAGCCGCCTGGGCCTGGACCTCTGGAGGTTCCTGTAGCCGTGTCGTTGGGGCCTTCCCCCCAGCGGGGGGCATGAACACCAGCACCCGGGTCGGTACGAGGAACCTCGGTGCGGGGGTGCGATGGCGCTTCAACGAGCCGGACCTTTGCGATGGGCAGCTGGCCGCGCGCGCCGGCGCGCTCGTCACCCGGGCCATGGAACGTGTCGTGCTGTCACGGGCCGGGCGCGGCGGCAAGCGTGCGGCCGATCCTGTGTGCCGTCCAGAAGACGCTTGCGGCGAGCATCGTAACGCTGGCGGGGAAGAACACTCCCCGGATAGCGATGGCGGCCAGGGCGAAGTTGGCCCCCAGAACCAGCGCCAGCGTCGGCACACAGCACGCGAAGCCGGTGAGGAGGCCGGGCAGGGCGCCCACAAGCCCGGACAGCCCGGTCCGCCCGCACGCCGGGGCGGTGCGCAGGCCGTACGCCACCAGGGCGACGTTCACCCCCAGCAGGGCCCCGAGGGTGAGGCCCATCAACAGGTTGGGCACCGAGATGAAGATGACCAGGTTGGGCAGATAGATGGCGGCGATCGCCTCATAGTAAAAGGGGGCAATGGGCTTCCACATCTTCGACGCCCATCGCTCCAGCACATAGATCGATGGAATCTCCCGGCCCAGGGTGGCGCTGGGGGAATACACGATGTTGCCGATCGCGAGCAAATAGACGGTGAGGTAGGCGATGAGGGCGGCCGTCGCCAGCCGGCGGTGCCTGGG
>JACQTN010000325.1 GCA_016210785.1 Armatimonadota bacterium | reverse complement strand
GGTGTGGCGCGCCCGGCCGGAATCGAACCGGCGGCCTGGGGCTTAGGAGGCCCCCGCTCTATCCGACTGAGCTACGGGCGCGCGCCAGGGACTATTATACCCGACGGCGCAGGCGGCCGCATACGCGGCCGCCTGATCACCCTCACCCCGACCGCACGTGTCACATTCCTGCAAGGTACATCACGTGACCGCGCTCGCCGACTTCGCGGCACCCCCCCACTGGGAGAGGGAGCCCCGCGGGGGCTCTCAGGCCAGCTTCTCCACCGCTTTGCGGATGCGGGCCAGGCCCTCGTCGATCTCCGCCATGGACGTGGCGTAGGACAGGCGCAGGTGCCCGGGGCCGAAGAAGGCGTCGCCCGGCACCATCACCACGTGCGCCTCGTTGATGAAGTACTCCGCCAGCGCCATGGAGTCTTTGATGACCGTCCGGTCGGGCGCCTTCTTGCCCAGCAGCGCCGTGATGTCGGGGAACGCGTAGAAGGCCCCCTTGGGCATGGCGCACTTGAACCCGGGGATCTTGTTCAGCTCGCCGACAATGTGTTTGCGCCGCCTGTCGTACTCCCGCACCATCGGCGTGCAGTCCACGTTCTCCGTGAGGGCGAAGACGGCCGCCTTCTGCGCGATGGAGTTGGGATTTCCCGTGACGTGCCCCTGCAGCCGGTCGATCCCCTCGATGACTTCCCGCGGCCCGGCCACCGAGCCCACGCGCCACCCCGTCATGGCGAAGGCCTTGGACATGGAGTTGACCAGCAGGCACAGCTCGCGCGCGTCGGGCCGCAGCGCGGGGATGCTGTAGTGGCGAGTGCCGTCGTAGGTCATGCTCTGGTAGATCTCGTCCACGATGATGTACAGGTTGTGGCGCAGGGCCAGGTCGGCGATCCCCGACAGCGCCTCCTTCGTGTACACCGCGCCGGTCGGGTTGTTGGGGCTGTTCATGACGATGGCCCGGGTGAGCGGCGTGATCTTCGCCGCCACGTCCGCCGGGTCGGGCACAAAGTCCGGCGCGCGCGCGGGCACCAGCACGGGGGTGCCGCCCACGACCTTCACCTGCTCGGGGAAGGTGACCCAGCACGGGCTCGGGATGATGACCTCCTCCTCCGGCCCGCACACTGCGGCCACGGCGTTATAGAGCGCCTGCTTGCCGCCGTTGCTCACCACGATCTCGTTCCAGGCATACTCCAGCCCCTGGTCCCGCTTGAGCTTGGCGGCGATGGCCTCCCGCAGCTCGCGGATGCCGGAGCTGGCGGTGTACTTGGTGAAGCCCTGCCGGATGGCGGCGATGGCCGCCTCCTTGACCGGCTCGGGGGTATCGAAGTCGGGCTCGCCGGCCGCGAACGCGACCACCCTCACGCCCTGCGCGGCCAGCGCCTTGGCCCGCTCCTCCATGCGGATGGTCATGGACGCGGTGATCCGCATCACCATGTCCGACAGCCGGTGAGTCCTGGTGGGTGCGCCGTCCATCAAACTGTCCCTCCTCGGGCCCGGGTGCCTGCGCGTGGTCCCCACGCCGACGGAGTCCACCAGCGGTGCGACGCGCGGGGAACCATCCGGCGCGCAGGTCTCGAAGACGCGGAGAATCGCTTCCAGGCCAGTAATTCGTGACGGCGGCGCGCCTGTCCTCCCCGGCGCCGCGCGGGTCGGGACGGGGCCGCACGGGGACACGGAAATGCGAAGAGGACTGGCGCTCGCCTTGCCGCGGCGCCTCACGTCGGGCGCGACAGTCCGTGTCCCGCGTCACCATCTGGGAAATCATGCTTCGGTCATGCGCAGGCCCGGCTTCGCCGAGGCCGAGCATCATCTGTGATCCGGAACCCCCACCGTCGCGGGTGGGGGTTCGTGGGGGAGGCGAAGGGCCTCCCCCGGTCGGGAACAAGATGAAGGCTGGAGTGGCGCAAAGCTACTCCAGCCAACCTTACAGGGCTAGCGTGACAGAAGGTTTACGCGCGTGTGGTAGAGTGGGGATGTGGAGGTGAGTGGCGTGAGACTTCGCACATCGCGACGCCTGATGCTGACCGCTGTCCCCCTGGTGCTGGCGGTGACGGCCGCGGTGCTGTCCGGCCCCGTCATCCCGCCCGCCGACGCCCAGCCGCGGGCGCAGAGGATCGCCGTGGCGGGATTCTTCAACGAGGTGGCCACCTACGGGGAAGCCGACCTGCTGCTGCCCGGGATCCTCACCGCCGCCGTGCGCGACGTGACAGCCGGCCGGTGGGAGATCGTGGACGCGCGGCTGGTGCGCGAGGAGATGGCGCGCCGGCGGTGGACCTCCCGCGACCTCTTCAGCCTGACCCACACGACCGAACTCGGCCGTGCGCTCGGTGCCGACGTGGTCGTGACGGCCTGGATCGCGTATTTCGATGCGGGCGTCTCGAGCGAGGGAACCGAGACGGGGAGTGACCGCCCCAAGGGGATGCGCGGGCCGCTGGAGGTGAAGGCGGCGATCCGGGTGCGCGCCATGGAGGTGGCCACCCGCAAGGTGCTCCAGGACGGCGAGTTCAGCGGGGTGTCGTTCGGCCTGCTGCGGGATCAGGGGATCCGCCAGGCGCTGGCGGACGCGGCGCGCAAGGCGGCGCGGGCGCTGCTGGGATCGTGAGCGGGGTGGGTTCACCGGCGCGGTGAGGGCGCGCGGTGCGGAGTGACGCGCGGCCGTAACTTTGCCGTGACTCTGGTGCCTCTAAGTGCTTCACTTCATAAGTTCGCTAACGTATCCCCCGGCTCTGCAGCATGGCGAACGGCCGGTACACGATCGGATGACACGCTCAGGATACGTCACCGTATTTGCGAAACGATGCACTAAGGAGGCGAGGCCCGGACGGTGTCCGGGCCTCGCGCGCTTTCCATCACGTTCTCTGGCGGAGGGGGCGGGATTCGAACCCGCGGGACGGGTTTTAGCCCGTCCAAACGCTTAGCAGGCGTCTGGTTTCGACCACTCACCCACCCCTCCGAAATGATCCCCGAAGCCTCTGGCGCACCGGCGCCCGCCGGCAGACCTATGGTTACACATCGCCCTTTCGTGTCAAGCAACGGGCGTGCCAGCGCGCGTTCGCGATACCGCTGCTTTCGCCGTGGCGGCGTGGGTCGCATCGCCGCCCCTACGCCGCGGCGGAGCGGGCTTCGACACGGACATCGAGCCAGCCGCGCGAGGCGGACGCAGACCGCGGACGCAGGAGTGGTACCGGGTACGCCCGAATCCGCCTGGAGGCGGCGTCCGCGGCACGCCGCGGCGCAGACCGCCACATCCACGGGAGTTGCGAGGACGCGATGCTCGATCACATCCGCGGCGTCATCTTCGACATGGACGGCGTCATCTACCGGGGGAACCAGCCGCTGGCGGGGGCCGGCGAGACGCTGGCGTTCCTGGCAGAGGCGCGCATCCCCTACGTGATGGTCACCAACAACTCCTCGCAGACCGCGGCGCAGTACGAGGCGAAGCTGCGCGGGATGGGGTTCGCGGTGCCCGCGGAGCGTGTCATCACCTCCGCGGCGGCGACGGCCCGCTACCTCAAGCGTCTGGCACCAAAGGGCGGGCGTGTCTACCTGCTCGGCGAGGCGGGGCTGCGCGCGGAGGTGGAGAGGGCGGGCTTCACGCTCGCCGACCGGTCGGTGGACTTCGTGGTGGTGGGGATCGACCGCGGCCTCACCTACGACAAACTGCGCATCGCGGTGCGCGCGCTGCTGGCCGGCGCCCGCTTCGTGGCCACGAACCCCGACCTGCTCCTGCCGATGGAGGACGGCTTCGATCCCGGCAACGGGGTGGTGCTGGCCGCCCTGAGCGCGGCCACGGGCATCCAGCCCACGGTGATCGGCAAGCCCGAGCCGCCGCTCATCGAGCTGGCCCTGGAGGTGCTGGGCCGGGACGCGTCCGAGACGGCCATCGTCGGCGACCAGCTCCGCACCGACATCCTGGCGGGCAGGCGCGTGGGGCTGTTCACGATCATGGTGCTCACGGGATCGTCGCACGTGGAGGAGATCACGGCGCTGGGGATCTCCCCCGACCTGGTCGTGGAAGATCTGCCCGCGCTGATCGCGGCCTGGCGCGCGGCGCGCTGACCGCCGCCGCGGGCGGCGCTGGTCCCGACGTTACGGAGGGTGCTTTCGGCGCCGCGATGTGCCCGGTGCCGCTGACACCGCGGGCAGCGTAGGCACCGCGGGCATCGCCGGCGGCCGGGCGCCGGCGCCTTCGAAGAACGCCAGCCACGGCGCGAGCCGCCGCCGGAACTCCCGCACGTCCATCCCCTGGTGGACCGGCCCGCAGGCGGCGAGCTTCCCCAACCCCTTCCGCAGCAGCGTGCGGGCGCCGTGCATGTTGCCCTTCTCAAAGTGGTAGAAGGCCACGCCCACCTGGACGAACCCATGGTAGAATCCCTTCTCTTTCAGTGAACCCCGCTTCCACACGCCCTCCAGGTACTCGTGGCACTCGAAGTACAGCCCCGCGTCAAAGAACACCGTGCCCAACCTGACTTCGCGAGGAATGACGCGCAGCGCCGGGTCTTGCCTCAGGCGCGTGACGGCGCGCCACAGGCGCGTCACCTGCCGGCGCATGTAGGCGGCGTGAGCGTGAAACTCCGGCCGCAGAGCCACCGCGTCGCCGCGCAATGGCGTGAACAGGTGGAGGTCCTGCACGTCGGCGGCGAGCGCGCGCGGGACGGGGAGCCGGCACGCGGCGGCCTTCTCGCGCGCGGCGCGGGTGACGTCGGCCAGGGCCACATGGAAGGCGCCGTCGCGGGCGCGTTCGCAGTAGGCGGCCAGCCAGGCGGCCAGAGCGGCCCGGCGTCGCTGCTGAATGGCGATCAGGGCCGCGTCGGCCAGGGCGTGTTTGAGGTGAATGTACGCGGACATGTCGGCGACGGCACCGATTCGGAACTCACGGCGAACATAGCACGGCCGCCGCGCCATGGCAAGGGCGCGGAACCGGGTGTACCTGCGGGGTCCGCGAGGACGGCGCAACGGCGCCGCGCGACCCCAGAAAATCTGCACGGTGGGCTCACGCAGCCTTCACAGAAGCATCACACAGCGGCGGTACACTCCAGGCAGCAGGAGAGAGCTCCTGCCGCGCGCACCACAGACCACACATGTCGGAAGGGGGCTTTGCAGATGAAGCGGTTGCTGGTGGTGGCAGTCCTCGCGGGCAGCCTGGTGGTGGCGGCAAGCGCCGCGGCCCTGGCGTTCCCGCCCGGCCACGGGATGAGCGGCTACGGGCCCGGCATGATGCAGGGCGGGATGGGCCCGGGGATGGGGATGGGTCCAGGAGCGGCGATGGGGTTCAACTCGTGGCAGGCCGTGGAGAAGCTGCTGGGCATGACCTTCACGCAGATCCAGGCGGAGCGGCTGGCCGGCAAGTCCCTGGTGCAGATCGCCCAGGGCAAGAGCGTGACCGAGCAGAAGCTGGTCAGCACCATCCTGGAGGCCAGGAAGGCCGATCTCGACCGGCTGGTGGCGGCGGGCCGGCTGACGAAGGCGCAGGCCGACTTCATGTACCAGCAGATGCAGCAACACGTGCCGGTGATGGTCAACCAGGCCGGCGTGGGGCCGGCGGGGGCACCCGGGCGCGGACCGATGGGTCCCGGCAGGTTCGCACCGCAGGGTGGCCGTGGCCCCGGAGCGTGCTGGGGCAACCCGTAGCGGCGTTCCTCTCAACGCGACTCTGGACGGCGGGCGGATCGGGCGATCCGCCCGCTGCCTTTTGTCCGGCCCCGCGTTCCGGCCCGTTCCGCGAGCCCGAGCAGCGGTCCGGTGACCCGGACCCGAGACCCGCCGTCAGGCGCGCGAGGCGCGCTCGCGTTCCTTCTGCTCGACGAAGTTCATGCGGAGGTTCGCCAGCAGCGTCTGGAGTTCGCGCCGCTCCTTCTCGTCGGCGCGCGGCAGGAGCTGATCGATGAGGCCGCTCGCCGCGTCGATGCACAGCCGCGCGTCGTCCAGGTTCCGCGAGAGCGTGTTGGTGGCCGGATCGGGGACGAGACCCATCGCCTGCCAGGCCCGCGACGCCAGCAGGCTGGTACACCATCGCAGCAGGTCGGCAACAGAGAGTGGCTGCGCCTGAGCGGCCCCGCCGCCGGAGTCGGCACCTGCACCGGAGGCCGCGTGTGGGTCTGTACTGGGAGAACCCTGCCCGGTCTCCCGCGGGGAATCCTGACCGCTGGCCGGCGGAGAGGTGGCCGCGTGCGTCCGGCCGGGATCCTCCGCGTCGATTTTCGGCGTCTCCTCGTCCGGCATGCGTCTCACCTGCCTGCGTGCCTTCCTGGAATCGCACGGGCTTCCCTGGATTATTCTAGCAGCACTCAGGGACGCGGGGAAACAGCAGGTCCAGAGAGATGGAGCCGCCAGCGCGAAGGTGCGCCGGCAACCGGGCTGACGCGCAGGCACAGGAGGGACGCCCGCGCGTCAGGAGATCAGCCCGTGACGCGGGGCCGCAGGATGAACCGCACCGGCACCGGGCCTTGCACGCTGCTTCCGCCGTCCAGGCCAAGCCCGTGGAGGAAGCGCACGGGGCGCCCCTGCACCCCGTAGGTCCCCAGGAACTTCGGCAGGTGCGCCAGCGACCCGTGGTAGGCGATGTACAGCAGGTAGCGTCCCGTGGTATCCACCGCCAGGGCCCGGCGCACGGTGCGGGCGGTACAGAAGGTGCCGGGTGTGTAACCCTGGCAGGCGACGCCGCCGGCATGGAAGTACGGGCCGGCCGCGAAGGCCATGGTGGCGGGCTGCTGCAGCCTGTGATCCACCCACGCCTGCCGCCGTGCCGCGTCGTAGCCGAAGATGGGACGGCCAAGGGGGAGTGGCGGGAGAACCTCCCGGCCGTTGAGGACCAGGAGATCGATGGCACGCCCTCCCGTGTGGAACCCGGCCGTGGAGACCAGCACCGCCGACGGTCGCAGGCGGCGGGCCTGCTCCGGGGTGATGCCGCGGGGCACGAAGACGAGCTCGGGGGCGACGTCGTCCAGGGAGAAGATGGCCACCGACGCCGCGGGTCGACCGGAGGCGCGGGCCTCTGCCACGCCCGCTCCCAGGCCGGAGATCACCGTCGCCGCGATGAAGAGTACCGCGCCACGCGCCCACACCCCACGGCGCATGCTCCCACCCTCCCCATCTCGTCCTCGCGCTGTGGGCCTGCCCACAGACCCTATGCACGCCTGTGCCTGCACGCGGGGCCGTCCAGACCTCCTCCGTCAGTCCGGCGTCGCCGCCTGCTTCTGCTTCGGTTATCGGCACACCCGGGGAATTTGGAAGGATCGGAGAGGAGCTACCCCGCCCCGCGCACGACCTTGCGGTCGGTCTTCCAGAGCAACTGCAGCGCCACCGCCCCGCCGATGAGCACCAGCGCCACCAGGTCGCCCAGC
>JACQTN010000311.1 GCA_016210785.1 Armatimonadota bacterium | reverse complement strand
GTACACGCCGATGTCCGCCTTGACGTAGGCGCAGTTGTCCACCGAGTAGCCCATCTCCTCGGCCTTGAGGATGTAGGGCAGTGCCTGCTTCTTCACGGCCAGTTGCAGGGCGTTGACCTCGGGGTACACGGGGAGGAAGCCAAATGCGCGCACCAGCTCCACGGGGTTGCCGCTGATGAGCATGTAGGCCGCCGGCGCGTCCGCGCCGCCTTCCGCCGCGGCGGTCAGCTCCTGGAAGTACTGCCCCATCAGGTCCTTCTGGAGCAGATGGATGCGGCCCTGATAGCGGCCCGCGGCCGTCGTCCCCTCCGTCACGCCCGGCTTCGCCTGGGCCACGATCGTCCTCCTCTCCGGTGCGGCATCGACTCGGGCCCGCGCCGGCTCCGGCGCCGCGGAGGACCGATCACCTCCGGCGCCGCTTCTGCCCCGCGGTCAGAACAGCATGGACTCCACGAAGGTCTCTACCTCGGTGCGCATCTTCTCGAAGTTCCACATCTTCTCTTCGAACTCCAGAAAAACGTGCGGGATCCCGGCCTCCTCCAGGGCGCGCCGCACCAGCACGTAGTCGAACAGGGCGGGCTCGCAGAACTTGGCGGCCAGGAAGATCACCGCATCCGCCTGGAGGTCGCGGACCTTCTCCAAGAGGTGCGCGGTCTTGGGCAGGCGCAGATCGTGCCGGGTGGCGCAGTGCACGGCGCCGTCCACGTAGGCCCGGGCCAGCCCGCGCACTGGATCGCCGTCCTCGACCGGCACGTCGTCGACGAACCACCGCCACCCCAGCAGGAAGTCGTCGTCCACCAGATAGCACCCGGCCTCCTCCAGGGCGGAGACCAGCTCCAGCGGCGGCTGCTCGCAGAACGATCCCTCCACCACCACACGGATGCGGTCCTTGGGTCGGGCGGCGCGTTGTTCGACGGCGTGCAGCGCGTCCTCCATCAATGCCGCGTGCTCCTCGGGAGGCAGCACCGTGCCGGCCCGCACCAGCGGGTACAGCTCGGCGGTGGCCAGGCACTCCGGCCGCTGCGCGCGCAGGCGATACAGCGCCCGGATCAGGGCGCGGCTACGGTTGTAAACCTGGATGCTTTCCGATAGATCGGCGGCGGTGGCAGGGCGGCCCGCCAGGGACTCCAGCGACGCCAGCACCCGCCGGTACTCCGCGGCGAGATAATGCACGGCTCGCGGAGAGGCCAGGTTCTGAGGGAAGTGGATGTACTCCACCACCTGGTGCGGGAAGTTGCGCACGAAGACGCTGGCCAGGTTGCGGGCCGGGTCACAGATAGAATGAAAGATCATGCCGTCCAGCACCTGGAGCCGGCCGGTCAGGCCCAGCTCCAGGGTGCTCTTGACGATGGAGCAGATGAAGGATTGGAAGCGGGCGTCGGCGTGGGCGATCTCCACCTGGTTGCCACCGCCCAGCACGCCCACCGGCAGCATGCCCGCCGCGTGGATCAACTCGACCGGGCAGTACACGGGATAACAGCCCACGGCCCTCCCGCCGGGATGGCGGGCCTTCCACTCCTCCACCGCCTGCAGGGAGAGGTCTTCTGCCAGGTGGCGGCACCGCTCCACGATGGGCTCGACGGCGACCGCTTCTGCGATCTGGATGGTCACGGGCTCCCCTCCTCCTGAACCTCCCGAAACATCCAGCGACATCGTGGGCAAAGGGCGTCCTACAGGCGGCGGGACAGGCAGGTGAAGGGGACCTGGCGGAAGCCGAGCGCGCGGAAGAAGGTGTGGATCGTCTCGTCGTGCACACCCACCAGGGTGTACGCGGTCTCAATGCCGCGCCGCCGGCACCGCTTGAACACCGCCTCCGCCATCATCGCCCCGATGCCGCGCCCCCGCCACTCCGGCTCCACGCCCAGATGCTCGACCCACGCCACCTCCTGGGGCAGGCCGAACTCGCCGCCCCGGAAGGACCCCATCATGTAGCCCACGAGCCGCCCGTCCACCTCGGCGCCGACGCTGATGCCGCGTCCTGCCTTGCACTGGAAGATCTGGTCCCGCCAGTACTCCGGCCGGAGCTGCCCGGTGAGTTGGCGGTCGATCTCCGCGATACGCTCGCTGTCGTCCAGGTCCAGGTACCGCACCAGGGCTTTGCCCGACGATGGAACGGCGCGCGGCATGAAGCTCCTCCTCCCTGGTCTGGCATTTCCCATACCCTTCTTAGCAGACCGACGTACAGAATGAATCGGAAAAGTGTCAGGATTGTGTCTGAAATTCCAGTGGGTCGCCGGTGGACACCCGCGACGCCGCACCTTCGGGTCCCATGTCCAGCACGATCATGCAATAGGCGGCGCTCCCCACGTCCGGCGGGAGCGGCACGTACGTGGCGCTGACCGTCTCCCCCGTGTCGATCCGGTAGCGGACCTTGAGGCTGGACGCGCCTTCCTGCATGGCGCGCACGCCCACGCAGACATCTTTCAGGGAACACCCGTCCCGCGCCTGGCAGCCGATGACGGTGTGACATTTGGTCTGCCCCGTGATCTGCTCCACCGGCCACCCGGTGATGCGCTCGGCGGCGCGGTTCGCCAGCACGACCGTGCGCTCCCGGTCGATCACCAGGATCGGCAGCGGGGCGGCCTGCACGATCCACCGCCACAGGGGATGGTCGGCGCCCGGGGACGGCACGCCGACGCTCCGCTGGTCCATGAACTTGTAGCCGACGCCGCGCACCCCGACGATGACACGCGAGGCCTCCGCCCGGTCGCCGAGCTTGCGCCGGAGGCTCACCACCAGGTTGTCCACGGTGCGGTCCGCGGGGAGGTCCGCGTCGAAGGCATGGATGAGCGCCAGCAGATGCTCGCGGCTGAAGGCCCGCCCGGGCGCCTGCATGAAGACCTTGAGCAGGCGGAACTCCAGCGGGGTCAGCGCGACCGGTCTGCCCTGGACCGTCACCTCCCGCCGGTCGAGATCCATGACGATCGGCCCCTGGCTGAGCACCGCCGGCAGCGGGCCGGTGGATCCGCCGGAGCGGCGCAGCAGCGCCCGGCTGCGCGCCACAATCTCGGCAGGGCTGACCGGCAGGGCCACGCAGTCGTCCACGCCCATGGCGAAGGCGACCAGAGTGGTGACTTCATCGCGCCGTGCCAGCAGCATCAGGATCGGGACGTCGGAGTCGCGGCGGATGTGGCGGCAGACCTCCAGCGCCCCCGGCCGGGCGACGCTGGTGCTGAGGATGAGCAGCGCGGGAATGCGGATGCGTGCCAGGTCCAGCGCCTGCGGTCCATCGCCGGCCTCGATGACGGCGAACCCGGCCGCCTCCAGAGCCTGGCGAGTTCGCCGGCGGTTACGCGCATCGCCGTCGGCCACCAGGATGGGCCGGTCTGTCGCGCTCAACTCCATCGGGTTCTCCCCCTAGCCAGGAAGGTTGGGTGAAGTGGCTTTGCGCCACTTCACCCTCCACCTGATGTCCGACCGGGGGAGGCCCTTCGCCTCCCCCGGACCCCCACCCGCGACTGTGGGGCATCCCACATACGGATGATGCTCGGACTCGGCACAACCGGTCCTGCCCAAACACGTAACGCGGATTTCCGAGACGCGCACCTAACCTTCGCCGGGTAGCACGATATTGCGGAGGCCCTGCCCGCGCCTGAGCAGGTCCAGGCCGTCGTTGATCTCCCGCAGCGGCATCCGGTGGGAGATGAGCGGCGCCAGTTGAATCCTGCCCCGCCGCACCAGGTCGATGATCCGCGGATAGTCCACGGGCCGGCAGCCCAGCGAGCCGACGACCTCCATCTCGTAGAACATCAAGCGCGCCGCGTTCACCTCGAAGGGCAGGCTGCTGTAGCCGATGACGCACAGGCGCCCGCCGCGGCGAACGCTCTCGAAGGCCTGCACGATCGTCTCCGGCTTGCCGATGGCCTCGAAGGCTACGTCCACGCCGCCGTCGGTGAGCTTGCGGAGGATGCGGGAGACCGGCTGCGATCCCACGGCATGGATCACTTCTGCCGCGCCCAGGCGCCGGGCCATCTCCAGCTTCTCCTCGGCGATGTCCACGGCGTAGACCACGGCCCCCACCGCCGCCGCCACCTGCACCGCGTTGATCCCCACGCCGCCGCAGCCGAACACGGCCACCCGGTCGCCCGGCGCGACGCGTCCGCGGTGCACCACGGCGTGGTACGGGGTACTGATGGCGTCGGCGATGACGCAGGCGTCGGCCAGGGGGATCTCGTCGGGCAGGTGGAGGACGTCCTTGGCAGGCACGGCGATGAATTCGGCGAAGGCGCCGTCCACGTGGTTGCCCAGCATCACCATGCGCTCGCAGATGTTCTCGCGTCCCCGGCGGCACTGGGCGCACGCGCCGCATGTGAGCACGGCGGGGAGGAGAACGCGAGTCCCGGGCGGCAGCCCTTCCACGTCTTCCCCCGCGGCCTCCACGATCCCCGAGGTCTCGTGGCCGAGGATCAGCGGCGGCGCTTTGAACGTGGGGACGTTGTGGTCGATGTAGTGGAGATCGGAATGGCAGATGCCGCAGGCCGCCACCCGTACCAGCACGTCGCGCGGTCCCACCCGCGGCGTCTCGACCTGGTCCAACCGCAGCGGCATGCCGGGCCCGTCAAAGATGGCGGCTCGCACGGTGTCTCCCTCCCGCTGCGTCCCGTTCTTCCGGCCACCACGAGCGCTTGCTTGCTAAGGAAAGCGTCGCAGGGATGAGGCCTCGCCCACATCGGGTTCCGCTCCGGGGCGGCCTCGCAGACCCATCTATGGCTTGCTTTCTGCCGTTGCGAGCCCAAACTCGCGCTTCGCGCTCCTCCGGGGTCCCCGGAAATTCGCTGTCGGAATTTCTGGGGTGGAGATATGGGCTCGCTCTTCTCTGGCTCGCCAAGATGGGTGCCCTGCTCGGCCGCAGTCGCTCCGCCCCGATGTGGGCTCCGGCCTCCTACAGCCACGTGCCGAACCTCCGCACGCAAACGCTAGCAGTGTGTCCAGGGAAAGCCCCCACCTCCAGCCGGACTCCCCCCTCACCCTTACCCTGGCACGTGCCACATTCCCCGCAAGATGCTCTACTCTACCGCGCTCACCGGCACGTTCAACGTACACGCAAGTCGCCCCATTCTACCGCGCTCGCCGGACTCACGGCACCCACGGCGCCCCCGGCGGGAGAGGGGTAAGAGGTATCCTAGCGGTGGCGCCACCTCGGCGCCCGCCGCTCCAGAAACGCCTGCACACCTTCGCCGGCATCCTCGGTCGCCATCAGGTCGTCCAGGTAGAGGCGCTCCGCTTCCACCAGCGTGCGATCGAATCCCTCCACCCACGCGCCGTAGACGGCACGTTTGGCGAGGCGCAGCACCGGCGCGCTCAACTTCCCGAGCTGCCCCACCACCGCGGCGGCCTCGCCGGCCAGCGCCTGGTCGGGGACCACGCGGGTCACCAGGCCCAGCTCGCGCGCCCGCTCCGCGGAGACAGTCTCGCCCAGCAGCACCAGTTCCAGGGCGGGCTTCAGGCCCATCAGGTGGGGGAAGCACACGGCGGCGATGGGAGGAAACGCGCCCACCTTGATCTCGGGCTGGCCGAAGGTGGCGGACTGCGCGACGATCACCAGATCGCAGAAGATCGCGAGTTCGCAGCCCCCGCCCAGGGCGGGCCCCTGCACCACGGCCACGGTGGGCGCGGCGGTGCGGGCGAGCGTACGGAAAAACCGGTGGAAGCTGGCCAGCATGGCCCGCACCACGCCGGGAGCGTGCTCCTTCACATCCGCGCCCGCGGAGAATGCCTTGCCGGTGGCGGCAAACACCAGGGCGCGGACGTCCGGCGCCGCAGCCCCGGCCACCGCGCCGTTGAGCTCGTCCAGCATGGCGATGGTCAGGATGTTGAGGGGAGGACGGTTGAGGGTGATCCAGAGCGCGCCGTCCCGCCTCTCGGCCTGGATGTGCTGATAGGACGGAGGCGCCGTCGCCATCTCTGCACCACCTCCGGGGCACCGGCCTTAGGCCACGATCAGTACCGTTCCATGCACGATCAGGTGCCGTTCAGCGCCGCGATCAGGCGTCTCTCCACGCCACGATCAAACGCCTTTCAGCGCGGCACCGCACCTGCCGCAGAACTCGAACTCCTCGGGGATGTGGCGGGCGCCGCAGGCCGGGCACGTCCGCACGTAGGGACCCCAGGGCATCTCGCTGGACCGCCCCTCCGCCGCGCGCTGGCGCAGCTCCAGCCAGGCAGGATCGCGCTTTTCGGTGAACGCGGTCATGCCTTCCAGGGGCTCCCAGCAGGCGAAGTGGAGGGCAAGCCACTCCCGGGCGTGGCCGATCGTGGCGTGCCAGGCCAGGTCCTTCCAGAAGTTGAGCTGCTGCTTGGTGTAGCGGGTGCACTCGGGGAACTTCTGGATCAACGTCTGGCACAGCTCGTCGGTGGCGCGGTCGAGTTCGGCCGCGGGGACGACCCGGTTGACCAGACCCCACTCCAGCGCCTTCTGCGCGGTGATGGGCTCGCAGGTGAAGAGCATCTCGCGCGCCCGCCGGTCGCCGATGATGATGGGCAGCCACTGGGTGGCACCGCCCGCGGCGACACTGCCCACCCGTGTGCCCACCTGGCGGATCTGGACGTGGTCGGCGGCCACCGCCAGGTCACACGCCATGTTGAACTCGTTGCCGCCGCCGGCCACGATGCCGTTGAGCCGGGCGATGACGGGCTTGCCCAGGTTGCGCAGCAGGTCCAGCGCCTGGGCGAACAGCGACATGTACTTCCAGTAGTCGCGCGGCCGGCGGGTGTAGACCGAGGCGTACTCTTTCACGTCGCCGCCGGTGCAAAACGCCCTGTCCCCGGCGCCCGTCAAGACCAGGACGGCCACGCCGTCGTCCCAGGAGGCATCGCGGAACGCCTCGGCCAGCTCGCCGAGCGTGTGGGTCGTGTAGGCGTTGTAGGCGTGAGGCCGGTTGAAGGTGACGCGGGCGACGCCGTTTTCCTTGGCGTACAGGATGTCCTGGAACGTGAAGGCTGACGCGGGCCTGGTCGTGAGCATCTCCATCGGAATCCCCCCTGTCGCCGGATGGTCTTCCAGGGTCAAGCGCCGCTCACGCCGTGTAAAGAGGGTGCGAAATGTGTCAGATTACGATCAGCATATCCTCCCGAGCCCCGGGGGGCACATCGGGTGGAGGCTTGATTTTGCATCCGTAGAAGACCCGAGTCGCGGGACCATCCTCGGCCCGGACCGGGGCGTCGCAGGTCGGTCTCGCGCGTGCGAGTGGCGCGCGTGATCCCGGTGCGCCGGCCTCGCGCGCACGCCTGGGGCGGGACTTCTTGCCGCAAAACCGGCGTGCTGCGCTTGGCCTGCGTGCCAAGATGAACGTTAGTGGAGGTCAGAGACGAGCGATGCCAATAGATGGATCCACGAGGCCGCTCGGTGCGAAGCCGGATGTGGGCGAGGCAGCGGCATTGTGACGCCTTCTGGCCCAAGTAGACACTAGCGCACGCGCGAGGGTGGGCGCAGCACCTTCCTGGTTTTAATCTGGACGAGACC
>JACQTN010000310.1 GCA_016210785.1 Armatimonadota bacterium | reverse complement strand
GCCGTGGACCACTTCGATCCTGACCGGCGGGTCAAGTTCGAGACCTACGCGCGGCACATGATCGCCGGCGAGATCCGCCACTACCTTCGCGATCACGCCGCCAGCAACCGGCGGCCGCGCTGGCTGGGTACCCTCAACCAGCGGATCGCGCGGGCGGTGGGTACTCTGCACCAGCGGTTGGGGCGGCCGCCGACGCTGCGGGAGATCTGCGGGGAGGCGGGCGTCACCGAAGACACGCTGCTGGAGGTGTTGAAGGCGAGGGAAGCCCTGCGGGTGCTCTCGCTGGACGAGAACGGTGACGACGGAGAGGGGGGGATGGGACCGGCGTGGGAGCGTACGGCCGGCTACGAGGGGTCGGCGGCGCAGCCTGCCCTGGACGACCGCATCGTGCTGATGGAAGCGATGGACCGGCTGAAGCCGATGCAGCAGCGGGTGCTGTTCTGGCTGTTCTACCGCGATCTCACCCAGACCGAGGTGGCGGCGCGGCTGCGGATTTCCCAAAAGCATGTCTCGCGCGTGATGCATGCGGCCATCCGTAATTTGAAATCGATCTTGCGGGAAGAGTGAAGGCCCAAAGCCAGCGGGGGCGCGAAGTGACGACACGAGGGGAGGAGCGAGGATGTCTATGACCACAAAAGACATCAAGCGTGGTCCCGAGAAGCCGGGACCCGCGGCCGGGCGTGAGGAAGAGGCGTGGCCGGCGGCTGGTCCGCAGCGGCAGATGGAGGACCTGCCGGTGTATCCCATTCGCACCGTGGCCCATCTGACCGGGGTGGACGCCCGGCGGATCCGGGCGTGGGAGAGCCAGCACGGCCTGCTGCGGCCGGCGCGGACCAAGGGCGGCCACCGGCTCTTCTCCAAGCGCGACCTGGTGTTGATCCAGCGGATCAAGCGGCTGGTGGACGAGGAAGGGCTGAGCCTGCAGGGCGTCAAGCTGCTGATCCAGATGGATCCGGACCTTCCCCGCTAGGACCGGGGGCGGTCGGCCTACCGCTTGGTGGCGAGCTGCTCGCGCAGAATCCGGGCGGCCTCCGCGACCGTGATCCAGGCGTTCACCTCCTGGAACACGAGCCATCGGAGATAACCCGCCAGCGACATATAGTTGGACTCAGGCCGGAACGGCTGCACCCCAGACATATCGGGGTAGCGCGGGGCGACCGGGGCCGGCGGTGCGGCCTGCAGGCCCGGGGCTTCCACCGTGGCTTGCGGACGGAACACCAGGATCACGGCGATGCTCGCCCGGTCCAGCCCGAAGGCGATGCCCCGCAGGGGATAAGCCAGACCGCGCAGTCCTTCCACCAGTACCTCGGCGCCGCCCGCACCGTGGGCGCGCGTCACGTCCTCTACAGGGGATCCGATGGTGAGGCCGTTGGTGGTGCGCAAGAGGCTGTTGGTCGTGGAGGCGGCGACCACTGCGCCGTCCCGCGAATAGACGCTGATGCCGAACCGGCCGAACACGAAGACCTGCTCTCTTCCGGTGTCGCGGACCTCGCTGGGAGTGCCAAAACGGGTCAGGACTCGCTCGATGCGGTCGCCGAGCGCGATGGCCGCCATCGACTGGCCCGGGACGATCTGGGTCAGAGCGTCCCCTGGTTGCGCCGGCGCCTGGGCGGTGGCCGGCGCCGGGACCAGGGCGATGGCGCCGGCCACCGCCAGGGCCACTGCACCTGCGCCTCGCCAGAACCTCACGCGTCGGTTGGTGTCCATCACCAATGAGGCCTTCGACGGGTCCACGCGTCGTTCCTGCGCGCGGCGCCCGCGGCGGGAGGCGCCGGCGCCTGACGCGAAGATGTTAGAATAGACCATCATGGACCGAACCGCTGCCACGGGCGCCGCGCTGCGCATCATCGAGAACCTGGAGCGCGTCATTGTCGGTAAGCGCTTCACGCTGGAGCTGGCGGTGGCCTGCCTGCTGGCGGAGGGGCATCTGTTGTTGCAGGACGTGCCCGGCGTGGGCAAGACGGTGCTGGCGCGGGCGCTGGCCCGCTCCATGGGCGTCACCTTCAAGCGCATCCAGTGCACGCCCGACCTGCTGCCCTCCGACATCACCGGCGGGCCCGTCTACGATCCGGCCACCGGTGCCTTGCGGTTTGTGCCGGGTCCGGTCTTCGCGCACGTGGTTCTGGCGGATGAGTTGAACCGCACCACGCCGCGCACCCAGGCGAGCCTGCTGGAGGCGATGGATGAGCGTCAGGTGTCCGCCGACGGCACCACCTATCCGCTGCCGCGCCCATTCTTCGTCATCGGCACGCTGAACCCGGTCGAGCACCACGGCGCGTACCCTTTGCCGGAGGGGCAACTCGACCGGTTCCTGCTCACCGCCTCGCTGGGCTATCTGACGCTGGAGCAGGAGGTGGAGATGGTGACGCGCCAGGCGCGGGTGCATCCCCTGGAGGACCTGGCGCCGGTCACGGGGCCCGATGAGGTGCGTGCGCTCCAGGACGCGGTGCGCGCCGTCCACGTCGACCGCTCTCTTACTGAATACGCGGTGCGCATCGTGGCGACCACGCGCGAGCATCCCGCCGTGCAACTTGGCAGCAGCCCCCGCGGATCGCTGGGCCTGACCCGCGCCGGCCAGGCGTGGGCGGTGCTGGCCGGGCGGTCCTACGTCTTGCCCGACGACCTCAAGCGGCTGGCGCCCGCGGTGCTGGCCCACCGCCTGATCATGCGCGGGGCTCCGGGCACGGCCCTCGCGCGCGGCGTTGTGGAAGAAGTGCTGGGGCAGGTCCCGGTCCCGGTGGCGTGATCCCGCGAGCCTGAGACGCCATGCCGACGCCCGACGCCTGGCCCATCGTGCTGGTGGGAGCCAGCCTGCTCCTGGCGGCCGTCAACGTGCAGGCCGGCCTGCTGTACGGCGTCGTGGCCGGACTGGCCGCCGTGATCGTGGTGGGATGGGTCACGGCGCGGGGGGCGGCTGGCGGTCTGGAGGTGAAAGGCGCCGCGGCCGCAGGCGTCTTCCAGGGTGAAGCGCAGCAGGTGCGTCTCACCCTGGTCAACCGCGGGCGGTGGCCGTGCGTGGATCTCCGCCTGAGGGTGCACGGCTCCCGGGGGTTTGCCCCCGGTGCCGGGCGGGCGCCCGGGACCCGCGTGCTTCCGCATCTCGACCCGGGTGAACAGGTGAGCCTCGACGTGTCGCTGCCGGGCCTGCCCCGCGGCGTCCATCCGCTGCCGGCCGTGGAGGTCGTGGCGTCGGGACCCGTCGGCCTGTTCCGCGCGCGCCGGCGGCTGGCGCCGGCCGGCGAGATCGTCGTCTATCCCCGTGTCTGGCCGCTGCGTG
>JACQTN010000309.1 GCA_016210785.1 Armatimonadota bacterium | reverse complement strand
GTGCTGGAGCGCGTGGTGCAGATGGGCCGGCCGCTGCTGCTCATCACCGAGGACGTGGAAGGCGAGGCCCTGGCCACGCTGGTGGTGAACAAGCTGCGCGGCACGCTGCAGGTCACCGCGGTCAAGGCGCCGGCGTTTGGGGATCGCCGCAAGGCCATCCTGGAGGACATCGCCATCCTGACCGGCGGCCAGGTGATCTCCGAAGAGGTGGGCCTGAAGCTGGAGAACGTGCAGCTCGACATGCTCGGCCGCGCCCGCCAGGTGAAGGTGCGCAAGGAGGAGTGCATCATCGTCGGCGGGGCGGGTGACGCCAAGAACATCCAGCAGCGCATCGCGCAGATCCGCAAGCAGGTCGAGGACACCGAGAGCGACTACGACCGGGAGAAGCTCCAGGAGCGCCTGGGCAAGCTCACCGGCGGCGTGGCCGTCATCAAGGTCGGCGCGCCCAGCGAGACCGAGCTGAAGTACCGCAAGACCCGCGTGGAGGATGCGCTGTCCGCCACCCGCTCCGCGGTGGAGGAGGGCATCATCCCCGGCGGCGGCTGCACCTTCGTCCACATCATCCCCGCCCTGGAAAAGCTAAAGCTGGAGGGCGACGAGAAGATGGGCATCAACATCGTGAAGCGGGCGCTGGAGGAGCCGCTGCGCCAGCTCGCCCTCAACGCCGGGCAGGAGGGCTCCATCATCGTAGAGCAGGTGCGCAAACAGAAGCCCGGCTGGGGCTACGACGTGGTGTCCGGTAAGTTCGCCAACATGGTGGAGGCCGGCATCGTGGATCCGGCCAAGGTGGCCCGCTCCGCCCTGCAGAACGCGGCCAGCGTCGGTAGCCTGGTGCTCACCACAGAGGCCGTCGTGGTGGAGCGGTCGGAGGACGAGGAGAAGTAATCCCGGACCCCCGGCGTACGCGCCAGGCCACCCCTGGGATCGAAGAGGCCCCGCGCACGCGGGGCCTCTTCGTTCTTCGTCTTGTTTGTGAGAGAGGAATTTCGCTTCCTCCTCCGTATCGTCACCTCATGAACCAGGAGGAGCCCCCCTCCACTTCGGCCGACCTGATCCGTATCGTGGAATCGGCCCGCCGGCTTGGTGTGGAAATCGATGAAGCCGAGGCGCTGCAGTGGTTGGCAGCCATGGCCTCCTGGAGGGCGGGCGATACTGTCGCCATCGATTCACGCACCGGCGTCTTCGGGCACAGGGTCGTCATGCTCGACTTCAGCCCGGAGGAACTCGACCGGTATCGGGCGATCGGGCGCATCGTCGAAATCCGTGATCGCCCGGGGATCGTGGAGACCGCGCTGGCGTTGTCCGGCTCGGCTGCCCAGTCAAAGATCCAGACCTATCCCGGGGACTGCGACTACTTCGAGCGTGTGAACATCAAGGCTGAGTCCCGCGAGCAGGCCTGCACCATCCTGGCCGAGGTCATGCGGGAGAAAGTCGCGAGCAGCGCCGGGGGGCCGGGCTACCAACTCATCGAGGTGAAGTTTGGTTCATACCCCTACGAGGTGTTCAGGCAGGGGCGCCGGCACAGGGTCGGAGCCTTTGTCTCCTGGTCGGCGCCGGAGGCCATCGCCGGGCGCATCCAGGCCACCCGCCCCGACGGAACGCCGGTCACAATCACGTGGGCAGAGGCCGCGGCCGACCCGGGCTGGTGCAAGCTCGACTGGGTGATCGTGGATCCCCTGCGGGGCCAGCTAGCCAATGCCAGCAACATGCTGGATGTCACCTGGGAGGCCCCGGATGGGAGGATCACCCCGCTGGACGGGTACCTGGACCCGTACTTTCAGGAGGTCTACCTGGAAGCCGACTCGATCCCTCTGTTTTCCAAGATCGTCCGGCAGATTTCCGCCGATGCCGTCGACGAGTACGTGGCGCGTCTGGAAGGCGAGGTCAGGCGGTACCTGGCTCCGCCGCGCAACTACGGCAAGGCCGCCAAGCGCATGTACAACATCTTCCGCCTGAACGGGCAATACCAGGAGGCCGCCTACCTGCGCGAGCTGTTCGACGAACCCGCCACGATGCTCTACCAGGTGTGGTCGCTCATTCGCACGCTGGACGACGCCGTGAGGACAGGCGCCGGCATCCCGGCAGAGAGCCTCCTGATGGAGGTGGACCGTCTCATCGTCGCGGTGGTCGAAGCGCTGGAAGGGAGTGCGGAGGCCGAGATCGTGCGCGACCTCCTGCGCCTGCGCACCGGTTTGACCCTTCAGGGGAGTGCGGGTGATGCGAGCGCGGCGGCGGAAGTAGCTCGCGGGCGGGTGCTGGCAGTGGTCAATGAGTTCTTCCGCGAGCGGCTGGCGGCGCTGCCGCCCATCAAGGCTTACATGGACCGCGTGCAGGCGTAGCCTCCTACGTTCAGGCGGGCGGGATTTCCCCTCGGGAACTGTGGACCCGCAAGACATGAAAAGGGGAGCAAGTATGGGCAGGTGGCGTCGAGGTGATCGTCTCCCCCATTCATGCGTTCGAGATTCGCCCCCAGGTATACAGGCGGTGGTCACCGAACTGATCCTCGACGCCGGCTCCGGCCGCGGCCTTTCGGCGGTCCTTGTCGCGATCTTCCGGCCGGGCGCAAACCCGAGAGCGCCAAAGCACGAGGACATCATTGCGGCGCGGAAACCGACGCAGGCGGCCGCTTTCAGATCAGACCTCCGGTCCGCAAAGGCGCTACTTACCCGGTTGCGGTGGTGGCCAAGGGCTACCAGCCCATCTTCGCTGCGTTAGAGGTCGCCGCAAACGATCCCGACGTGGTTGTCTTGCAGCCCATCCAGATGCAGTGCCAGTGAGGGAAGTGGCCACCAGGAGGTTCATGGCACGTGGGCCGGTCGGCGATGGGTTGTCAGGAGGCGCAGCGATGACGAACTGGCGGATGGTCGTGATGGTCGCGGGCGTCCTCGCCGTGGCGGCGCTGGCGCAGGTTCCGGCTATGGCGGGGCCGCTGGTCAAGCAGACCCCTGTCGCCGGCGCCTACAGTACGCTGGGCGCCACCGTCAACGGCCAGCAAGTGCGGCGTGCCACGCAGATGCCCTGGCTGTATCTGCTGGAGGACTTCACCTATGAGTGGGGGAGCGCCCGGGGGACGTATCGCGTGGAGGCGGGCCGGGTCCTGCTGGCCGGCCCCTACCAGTCCTGGGGCCCTGGGAGGATCGCCGAGGAGCCCGGGCGCCGACTCATCATTTTCCACTACACCAGGACAGATCAGGCCGGGCGCGCGCAACTGATGAACGTGACCCTGTTGTACCGGGGCCCACTTCACGAGTATCCGCCGCCCAGCCGGCGGTCGGGAGCATCCACGCCATCCGTGAGCGCCCAGGGCCCGGCGCCCGCGAGCAGTCTGTACCTGGACGTGAAAAGCCGCCTGGTGTTTCCCGCGGGCAACCCGTTCTCGCGCGGCGCTTATCCCGACCTGGACTTTGTCGATCCGAGCGGACAAGACAAGATCGCTCATCGCGCCTTCGTCGACAAGGAGGGCCGGTTCCGCGTGCAACTGCACGGCGGCCTTGTCTATGACCTGTACTTCTTCTACTTCACCAACAAGGAGAAAGTGGGCACCGTGGACATGACCCGCGCCAACCCGGCCGCCCTCGCCATTGTCTGCCAGGCGAGTCAGAGCAAGGTGACCTGCCGCGGATAAGTTGCCCCAGGTACCGGTCGCCGAACGTGTCTCGTGGACGGGTACCGGGGCAGCGCAATGTATCAGAAGGGAGGTCGTGATGGCCACGGAACCGATGAGCCACGCTGATGTCGTGTTGAGCCCCAGCGAGCTGGTCCTGCTGTACGCAGACCAGTTTTGCGAAAAACCGGGCTGGGGCGAGTTCGAGTTCGAACTGCCGACCGGCAAAGGAAAGGTCAAGCCTGAGCAGTTGGCTGAGGCACTTCTGGCGGGCGCCATCCTGGCCAGCGAGCAGGCGGGAAACCTCCGACTACGCGTGCAGGAGAAGCGAGGCTTCCTCGGCCGGCGCAGCAAGGAGTTGCTCGCGGAGGCGGGCGATGCGACTGCCCGGTGGCCCGAACACACACTGGAGTCTCAGGTGCGGCCACTGGTAGAAGCCCAGCCGCTCAAAGTGAGCGCTCTCATCGCTGGCCTGCTGAAAGAGACGACGGGCAGCGGTTGGACTCAAGCCATCACCCTGGTCCAGAACGGGCTCCTCGCTCGCGGCCTGCTGGAGATAGAAGAGGTCAAGCAACGGGCTCTTCTGGGGACTAAGACCACGGAGCGGCATCGGATTTCCGAGCGAACCGCGCAGTTCCTGACCGATTGTCCCGTCGACCCTGTTAAACGTCTGATCAGCGAGTGCCAGCAGAGCCACGCGGAAGTGTGGAAGCTGCTGCAGGAGGAGGTGAAGTCGGGCCTGCGCGCCCGTACGGAATCCGATGACAGCTATCCTGCAGACTACAGTCCTTCTTGACGAACGCTGCCGGTACCGGATGCCGCCGGTCCGCCTGCCTGCGGGGCGGCCGGCGAGGCGTAGGAGGTGCATGTCTGTGCGCCACGCAGTCGCGGTGATCGTCGGTGTGGCGATACTCGTCTTCGCCGGGCTTTCCGGTGCAGCGCAGAGCACGACGGTACCCCTGTCCCGCATCACCCCCGAAGACCTGCTGGCGGCCGGGCTCACCCGCGCCGACCTGAAGAGTCTCGGTGCCGACCCCGACAAGTGGTGGCCGGAGTTTCCTCAATTCAACGTCGGCATCGGCGGGCCGATACTTCCTGGCATGCGATTCTACGTCACCCAGACGTTCCGCCAGGTCGGTGATCCCGCGCGCAGGCGTATCGAGGTCGCCCTCAGCCTCTACGGCGACACGCGCGCCGCGGGCAGGGCGTTCCCCGCCTACGCGGACCACCCGCAGGCGGACAAGGGTACCACCACCGTCGTGGGGCCCTCGACCGGCGACGAGTCCCGGTACTTCACCCGTACCACGAACGACGGACTCCGCGTGACCAGCGTGCGGTTCCGCACCGGCCCCGTTATCGGGCGGATCGCTGTGCTGTCGCAGAGCGAATACGAGCAGGGGGCCACGCTGGCCCGGTATGCGGAACCTGTCGTACAGCGCATCCGCGCACTGCTGAGGGGCCAGCTGAAAGCGCCGGCGCTGCCTGCGGCGCGGGCCAGGCTGCTGCCGCCCGCTGCGACCGCCTCGGGGGTGGGTCCTGTGCTCGGGGCGGCGGCGGTCCCCATGGAGGCATGGGCCGTGGAAGCGGGAGGCGACGACGCACTCAAGACCCTGGCGCTGTTGCGCCAGATCGGTGCAACGGACTCCGTGATGCGGCGCTACGGGCTCCGGGCGGCCGTCGGGCACATCGTTGAGGCAGCGGTTTTTCAAGTGAAGGACACTGCGAGCGGCGCCGCCTGGGTAGATGACACCGTGCGGGCGGGCAAGGAGAGCAAGGGCCGGTTCTTTGCGGCCGGGAAGACCGGCAAGCACGCGACGTTCCTGCAGTGGCCCAACGGCACCTACGAGATCCAGTTTGCCAAGGGGCACGTCGTCGGCGACGTGATTTGCAAGGCACCGTTCGGCAAGACCAGTTCGGTCTGTGAGGCGGCGGTCCGGCAACTCGGGGAGCGCTGGTTTGCCGCGCTGCCGTCGCGCTGATACCAAACCTTCGGCCGGGAGGTGGGCGCCGTTGGTTCGGTGAGCGCGGTAGAAATGATGAACAACGGTACCATGTCGAACGTGCCGGTGAGGGACTTCGTCCGGGTCGCCTGCGTGCTCGCCCGGCGCAGCGGATCCCGGCAGGGGACCGGGGCCAGGTGCGTCGCCGGTTTTGTGGCCCTGTGTGCGCTGCTCGCGCCGGCCGCGTACGTCGTCCGGGCCGCCGCCGCACCGCCGGCGATGCAGGCGTATGCGGATCCCGACAAGCGCTTCGTCATCGCCTATCCGCAGGGCTGGAAGGTGAAGCGCTCCCCTGGCGGCACCACAGACTTTTATCTGGACGATCCGGACGAAGGGACAACCTTCACCGTCCTACCGGCGGCGAGCCTGAAGGGGGAGATGGACGCAGCGCACGCCTTCGCGGGCATCGTCGAGGACAACCGGAAGCGCTACCCCGACCTGAGGGTAGCCGGACAGCGACAGCGGGTCGCTCAGGGCACTCTCCACGGCACGACCGTGGAAGCCACCCTCACCTGGACCGGGGCACGGCGCGTGCCCATGAAGGCCTGGGCCAGCCTGGGGGCCATCAAGATGGTGGGTCAGGGACGCACGGTCATCACCTTCATCAGCTACCAGGCACCCGCGGCCGAGTTTGACCGCCTGGTGCCGCTGTTCAGCCGCATGCTGCAGAGCCTCAACATCGGTCCGAGAAAGTGATGCCGGCCTCGAGGCTGAGCGACCCGAAGGCGGCTCTTCCCATCCGGGCACACGAAACCCTTCGGGGCAAGCTGATTGACTTTGCCTCCATGCCGGCCCGCCTGCGCGTGCTGGTGGCGGGCGGCATCGCCGCCGTCCTGGGCGGCCTGCTGCTGCTTGCCCTCAAGGACGTGCTCGGTCCCTCGGTGCAGGTGACCACCTACG
This sequence comes from Armatimonadota bacterium, assembly GCA_016210785.1. Lineage (GTDB taxonomy): Bacteria > Sysuimicrobiota > Sysuimicrobiia > Sysuimicrobiales > JACQTN01 > JACQTN01. Next base: position 361 of record JACQTN010000309.1, on the reverse strand, counting down.
GCGGGAAGGCCGTCAGCATCGCGCCGCTCTTCCTGGGAGCCATCGCGCTGCTGATGATCCTGGCCTGGACGTACATCCTGACGGGCAGTATCACCGCGCACCCTGCCGTGCGCCTGATCGCAGTGGGGCTCTTCGTAGTGGCCGCACTCCCCGTTGCCCGCGCTGCTGGACGCGTCCCCGGCGGGGAGGTGGTGCTGGCGCTGGCAGCCGTCTACGTGCTCTGGCGGGGCCGGCTCGGCGGCGCCCGAACGGGGAGGGACACCGTCGTGCTGGGAGTGCTCCTTGGTGTCCTCCACGGGCTGGCCGCTCTCGGCGCGTTCCGTGGGGACGACGTGGCCCTGTATGCCGTGGGCCTGAGCAC
>JACQTN010000305.1 GCA_016210785.1 Armatimonadota bacterium | reverse complement strand
GTGTCTGGGCGGGCGCTGCGGTCGTCGCACGCCCCACCGCGCCGAAGAGCAGCCCGGCGGCGAGGAACCCGACCACGAGGCGGCGGCTGAACATACGGTCACCCCCACTTCTGACCAATCGGGTAATTCCTTGGAAAATTCGCCTCGCGCGCGGCGGTGTCCTGCCCGGACTCCGGCGGCGCACCGCCCCGCCCGCGGGGCCCGGCGCGGCAGGAGCCCGCCGGGTGGAGTGGTGTATCATGGATGGATCTGCGCTTCACGTCACTCTGCGCCCGGAGGAGACATCGCCATGTGGGTCACATCCGACGGCAACCGCCTGTACGTCGAAGCCATGGGCAGCGGCCCCCCGATCATCGTCCTGCACGGCGGACCCGGCGTCGGTGACCATCGCGGGAACAAGAAGGGGTTCACCCCCCTGGCCGACGCGTTCACGCTGGTCTTCTACGATGCGCGCGGGTGCGGCGTCTCCGAGGGCAACCCTCCGCTGACCCACGACCAGCTCGTGGCGGACGTGGAGGCGATCCGCCGGCATCTGGACCTCGGGCCGGTCGTCCTGGCAGGGGGCTCGTACGGCGGGTTCATCTCCCTGGAATACGCGCTGTGCCATCCGCGGAACGTGCGGGCGATCGTCGCCCGCAGCACGGCGGCCCGCTTCCACCACCAGGAGAAGTCGATCCAGACCGCCCTCGCCCGCAACCTCCCCGGCGTGGACCGTCCCACGCTGGAGCGGTTCTTCGGCGGGAAGATGCGCGACGACGACGACCTGCGGGCACTGCACGCCGCCATCCTCCCGCTGTACAACTTCCGGTACAACCCCGAGCACGTGCCGGACGTGAAGACGGGGAAGTACCGTGTGGCCACCCACAACTGGGCGTTCGGACGCAACCTGCCCGGGTATGATCTGCGCCCCCGGCTGCGCGAGATCCGCGTGCCCGTCCTGGTGGCCGTCGGGCGCCACGACTGGATCACGCCGGTGGAGTGCTCGGAGGAACTGGCGCGCGCCCTGCCCAACGCGCGGCTGGAGATCTTCGAGGAGAGCGGCCACTCCCCACACCTGGAGGAGAACGCGAAGTTCGTGGCGCTGGTGCGGGAGTTCCTGGGAGGCCTGTCTCTGTCCTGACCAGCGTCGATACGGGAGGACGCGGCCGGGACCCACCGCCGTCCAGACTTCAGCGGAACTCCTGCACGACCGCGTCCGCGTAGCGCTCCATCATCTCCCGCATCATCGCCGGGGTATGGCAGATGAACTTCAGCTCGAAGTGCGTGACCCCGGCGGCGATGTAGTCACGGATGCGCCCGATGACCGTGGCCGGGCTCCCCACCAGGCTGCGGGCTACTCCTTTGGCCACATCGCCCCACTGGTGGCGCTGGCTGGCCTCCGTCATGCGGTGCGCGGCCTCGTCGGTGTCCGCGATCGTGGTGTAGACCTCGAAGCCGCGCTCGATCTCGTCCGGCGACCGGCCGTGCTCCGCCAGCACCGCGGCCAGCGCGCGCGTGCTGGCCGCGTAGTCCTCCACGGTGCGCTGCCCGGGCAGCCATCCCCGGGCGTAGCGGGCGACGCGGCGGAGGGCCGGTGGACTCGAGCCGCAGATCCAGATGGGGAGACCCTGGGGTTTGGGGAAATACTCCGCGCCGGCGATCTGCACTTGCTCGCCCGAGAAGTCGGTCAGCGGGTCCGGCCCCAAGATCGCGGCGAGGCAGGCCAGGTATTCGTCGGTGAGGCGTCCGCGTCTCCGGTAGGGCACCTGCTGCGCCTCGAATTCGTCCTCGAACCGGCCGATGGCCAGCGCTGGGATGAAGCGCCCGCCGGACATCTCGTGGATCGTCGCCATCTGCTTGGCCAGCACCCGCGGGTCCCGCCACGGCACCACCAGGCCGGCAATACCTACCCTGACGCGGCGGGTCATGGCAGCCAGGTACGCCACCGAGGTCAGGCTCTCGTAGAAGTCGGGCGGCTGGTCGGTCACCGCCTCGACCGACCCGGCGCTGAAGTGGGTGCGCCGGTGCGTCGGCCAGGCGACGTGATCGTTCACCCACAGGACATCGAAGCCCAGCGCCTCGGCGAGCGTGGCCAGTTCTTTGATGGTCGCCGCCGTGGCGAAGGGCCCGTTGTTGGACAGCCGGATGCCGAAGGTCACGCGTCTCGCCATGGATGCCTCCTCACGCCCCGGGGGTCTCCACCGCCACCTGTTTCGCGCGGGTGACGAGCATCTCGACGGCCTGCCGGGCGGACTGCGCCTTCTGCGCGTGCCAGCGCTCATGCCCGGCAAGCACGCCGTCCATCGCCTCGATGTGCGCCCGCACGTGGCGCGGGTTCACGCTGCCTTCGGTGGCACAGGTCTCCAGGAACTCCCGGACGTCGAGAAGCCGGCGGATCTCTTCGGCGCTCAGAGCAATGTCGCGCCCGGCCATCTCCTGCGCCGCCTGGCGGAACAGGTCCGCGGAGGGTGATTGAGGCGTGTGCCCCGCCGCGATGGAGCCCTTGATGAACCGGCCCACGATCTGGTGGGCGGTGCGAAACGGGAGGTCGAATCTCCGCACCAGCTCGTCCGCCAGGTGGCTGGCCGTGCTCCAGAACACCCCGGCCTTCTGCGCCATGGCGTCCGCGTACACCGTGAGTGTTCGCATGGCCTCCGTCATCAGCCTCAGCGACGAGGTGCACACATCTCCCGCCGGCGCCAGCAGGTCCCTCCCGAATGGCATGTCCAGGTCCGTGGAGAGCACGCCCCGCTGGCAGGCCATCGCCGCCGGCAGCCAGCCCGCGGCCTGGCCCGCCAGGGCCTTGACGGTCTCCAGCGCGCGCGGGTTCTTCTTCTGCGGCATGATGCTGCTGGTGGCCGCCAGCCCGTCGGCCACTTCGACGAAGGAGAACTCCCAGGAGTGCCAGACGTAGAGGTCGGTGGCCAGCCGCCCGAGGTTGCTCATGAGGAGGGCCAGGACGGCCATCTCCTCCTCGAGATGGTCGCGCGCGAAGCTGCCGGCGTCGCAGGCGTTCGTGACGAGGCCGTCGTGCCCGAGCAGCTCCGCCACGCGCCTGCGGTTCACCGGCCAGGAGGTCCCGGCGCAGGCCGCGCCGCCCAGCGCGCTCAGGTTCGCCCGGGCATAGGCGCCCGCCAGCCGCTGCAGGTCGCGCTCGAGGATGCTCACCTGCCGCATGAGGTAGAAGCCGAAGGTCCAGGGCTGGGCGTGCTGGAGGTGCGTGTAGCCCGGCATCACCGTGTGCACGTGCTCACGCGCCAGCGACAGGAGCACCCGTGCCAGCGCCAGGAGATCCCCGAAGACCTCGAGCAGCAGGTCCCGCGAGAACAGCCGGTCCACCGCGGCGCCCTGGTCGTTGCGGCTGCGGCCCGTCTGCAGCCGGCCCGCGACGTCGTGTCCCAGCCGCCTGCCCAGGTAGTTCTCCACGTGAACCAGGTACGAGCCGGACTGCACCTCCCAGGGGAAGCGGTCGGGGCCAGCCTCGAGGATCTCCAGAAGACCGCCAAGGAGCTTCCCGCCGCGGACTCCGTCCAGGATGCCCTCCTCCACCAGCATGACCCCGTGGGCCAGATCCACCAGGGCGTAGGCGCGAAAGTACGGCCGCATGTGGTGCATGCGGCCTGCCTCGGCGTACTGCAGCAGGACCGGATGGCGCGCGCCGAGCCTGGCGTCCTCGAGAAACATGCCTTCGCCCGTACTCTCCCGCTCTGTGCTCATGGCACGTTCCTCCTCACATCCAGGACGTCTCCAACCCCGTGCGCTCTCCGGACCAGGCGCGCGCCCCCCTCACCCCGGCACGTGCCACTCCGCTGCAAGGCGTTGCTCCTCACCGCGCTCACCAACTCCGCGGCGCCCTCTCCCCAATGGGGAGAGGGAGACTCCGGCTACCGCGCGCGCTCGTCGATAGACATCGAGTGGAGCCACAGGTCGTTGAGGATGCCGACCAGGTGCCCCTTCACCTTCGGGTGCATGGCCACCATGCTGAACGCGTAGTAGATGGGGAGCCCCGGCACGTCCTCGGCGATCCGCCGCTGGACCTGCTCCACCAGCGCCCGCCGGCGCCTGTCGTCCACCTCGCTGCGCGCCTGGTCGATCATCCGGTCCGCGCCGTCGTAGAAGGTGAAGGCCTGGCCGGGAGGCGCGCTGGGGCCGTACCACCCGGTGGAGAAGTAGACGTCGGGATCGGGCGGGCGGGTGAGGCCCAGGGTGAACATGTCGTAGTCCCCCCGCGAGGCCCGCTGGATGGCGCTGACGAACTCCAGCCCGACGAGCTCCACGGTGATGTTCACGCGGCGGAGCTGGTCCTGGATGACCGGCGCCCACGTCTGGTAGGGATCCTGGAACGGGTAGACCAGGTTGATCTTGAAGCCCTGCTCGTGGCCGGCCTCGCGCAGCAACTGCTTCGCCTTCTCCAGATCGGGCGGGTACTTGCGGACGTTCGACGTGTACCCCCAGGTCTGGGGACTGATGACCGAATCGGCCACCTGGCCCGTGCCGTGCAGCGCGTACTTGACGATGTACTCCTTGTTGATCATGTGGGCGATGGCCTGGCGCACCCGCCTGTCGGTGAGGGGCGCGCGGCGCGTATTGAAGTAGATGCCCCGGACCGACTGCGCGGAGGCGGTCATGACGACGACGCGAGGGTTGGCGCGCGCCTGCCGGAAGACCTCGCCGCTGCGGAAGTACATGAGGTCGATGTTGCCGGCCTGCAGCGCCGTGTAGGCCACCACGTCCTCGGGGATGGGGAGCCAGACGACCCGCTTGATGCGCGCGGGCTTGTTGAAGTACTCCTCGTTGGCCACCAGGACGAGCTCGCTCCCCTTGCGGTAGCGGTCCCACACGTACGGCCCGGTGCCGATAGGGTTGAGGGCGTGCTCCCTGCCCAGTTGCGTGACGGCCTTGCGGCTGAGGATGTAGCCGGCGACCTCCGCGATGGCCGTCCGCATGAAGCCGGGGCTCGGCTGCTTCAGGCGGATCTCGATCGTGTACTCGTTGGGCGTGTTGACGGCCTCGACGTTGGCGAAGAGGGCGCGCCGGCGGGACCGCACCGACGGGTCCAGGTGGCGCTCCAAGGTGAACTTCACGTCGTCACTGGTCAGCTCGCCGAAGCCCTTGTGCCACTTCACCCCCCGGCGCACGTGGAACGTGTAGACCTTGCCGTCCGGGGAAACGGTCCATCGCTCTGCCAGTTCGGGGACGAGCTCGCTGGTGCCCGTACGCATCCGCACGAGCTGGCTGTAGATGTTCACCAACACCTGGTCGTCGGTGGCGCTACCGACCTGCGCCGGGTCCATGGTGCCGAATTCCGACAGGGCCCGGACGCGCAGCTCGACGATAGCGGGCGCGCCCCCGGCGGGTCCCGGCCCACCGGCCACCGCCATCGCCAGGATGAGGACTGCGAGCAGGACGAACCTCCGCGTCAGCCGCATACCTTACCCCCCCTTCCCTTCCTTCGGGCGCTCCGCGTCCTTCATGGCGCGACGTCACGGACCATCTCCTGGACGGCCGCCGGGTCGCGGGTCAGCGCCAGCAGCACCATCAGCAGGATGCGCAGCTTCGGCGCGGACAGATCGCCGCCCATCACGGCGCCGATTGCGGCCAGATCGCCGGAGGTTCCCCACCCGGTGCGGCCCGTGCCGGTGACGCGGCCGGCCAGCCCACGGGACGCCAGCGCCACGACGATGCCCCGCGCCCGCGCCACCTTCAGTCCCTCGAAGAACGCCGGGGGAACCGCGCCGCGCCCGGGCAGCCCTTCCACCACGATCCCCTTCGCGCCCGCGGCGATGGACGCGTTGATGAACCGGTCGTCGCTACCCGCGGCGACCGCGATGAGATCCACCTCGGGCTCGATGCGATCCACCCGAAAGGTACGCCGGCGCGCCGGCCGGCGGGAAAGGACGACGCGGTCCTGGTCCGCCACCCCCAGCGGCCCGGCCAGCGGCGACTGAAACGCGGCCAGGCTCGCGCGATGCAGCTTCTCCACGTCGCGCGCCGCGTGGACCTCCCCGCCCATGCACACCACCGCGCCCAACCCGCGGGCCTCCACAGACACCGCGGTGCGGATCGCGCCGCGCAGGTTGCGCGGCCCGTCGCTGTCCGGCGCCGACGCCGGGTACATGGCGCCGGTGAACACGACGGGCTTGTCGGAGGCGACCAGCAGGCCCGCCATGAATGCCGACTCTGCCATGGTCACCGTGCCGTGGGTCACCACGACGCCGTCCACCTCCGGCGGCGCCAGGTGGGCATCCACGCGCCGCGCCAGGGCAAACATCATCTCGGGCGTCATCGCCTGGCTCAGGATGTGGGCGAAGTCGTCCACCTCGACGGCGGCCAGCGCCTCGATGTCCGGCACCGCCGCCACCAGGTCCGCCCCGGTGAGGGCCGGCGTGTAGCCCGCGCCCGCCTCCCGCGTGCGGGAGGAGATCGTCCCTCCCGTGGCGACAATCACGATGCGCGGCCTGCCCGGTCGCTGTGTGGTGTCCCGTGGCATCCGCGGGCTCTCCCTAGGCGCAGAGGAAGTCGATGGCCGAGGTCGTGTGCACCTTGGTGACGGTGACCAGGTCCTCGATGGTGATGTACTCGTTGAGGCCGGCGATGTTGTTGGGCCGGGGCCCGAAGATCAGCGCGGGCACTCCGCGGGGGCGGAAGTACCGCGCGTCGGTGGCGGCGAAGCTGACCGTGAGCGGCGGATCGTTCCCCGTGATGGCCTTGACGTTCTCCTTCACCAGTGTGACAAAAGGGTGCGACGGCGACGTGTAACTCGCCTCGAAGGTCGGCTGGATGTGCTCCACGGAGATGCTGCCCAGCCCGGCTTCCTTCAGCCGGCGCTCCACCATCGCCTTCATGTCCGCGGGCTTCACGCCGTAGGGGATGCGCACGTCCACCTCCGCCTCGCAGGCCATCGGCACGATGTTGATCTTCACGCCTCCGCGCACGACGCCCACGTTGACCGCGGTGTGCTCGAGGAGCCAGCCCTTGCCCTTGTCGCGGTTGTAGCGCGAATAGCCTTTGGCGAACTCGATGACCTCCTTCATGTCCGCGGGCCACTCGCCGCGGACCTCGACCAGTTCCTTCATGATCTGCAGCGCCGCGCCCATGCGGACGTTCACGTCGTCCGCGGTCGCCAGCCCGGCATGGTACGATTCGCCGCGGGCCACCAGCTTGAGCTGGGACTTGCCCTTCTCCCCGATGCGCAGGCTCTGCGTCGACTCGGGCTCGCCGATCAGGCAGGCGTCGCCCGCGAGCTCGGGGTAGGTGCGCAGCAGCCATCCCGTCCCCCAGTGTCCTCCGCACTCCTCGTCGGCGACCAACATGAGGGTGCAGCGTCCCTTGATCGGCAGCTTGAGGCGGTGGAGCAGCAGGAACGCGTAGAGCGAAGCGGTGAGCCCGCACCGCATGTCGGCGCTCCCCCGCCCCCGGACCTGCCCGTCGGCGACCTGGCCGCTGTAAGGCGGGAAGGCCCACAGGTCCGGGCGCTCCGCGGGAAAGGTGTCGAGGTGCGCGTTGAAGACGAAGTGGGGACGTCCCTTGGGATCACCGATGTATGAGACCAGGCTCACGAATGCCGGCTGGGGCTCATGCCGATCGGCCGGGAGGCCGTGCCGTTTGAACAGGCTTTCAAAGAAGTCCGCGGCCCGGGTCGTGTCGCCCGGCGGGTTCTCGGCCTCGAGCTGGACGATCTGCGAGCACAGCGCCACCAGTTCGTCGGTGGTGCGATCGATCTCCTGCAACGCCCGCTGCTTGATCTCGGCGCTTCCCATCGTGGCCTCCTTATGCCTCGCCGTCTACGTAGCCTTCTCTAACGTCATCGCGGTGGAGGTCGGCCGGCCGCGCCTCGGGAGGATCGTATCCGCCACCACCGCAGCTCTCCACTTCCACCACGTCATCCCGCCGCAGCGTGAGCACCTCCTTGCCCCCCAGCGCCCGCCGCTGCCCGTCCCGGATCAGCCAGATGCGCATCGTCTGGCCGTCCTGGCCCCCGCGGAATCCCCATGGCGCGATGCGGCACCGCTCCGCCATGGTGGTGAGCTCCGCGGTCTCGGCGAGCACGCGGTAGGCGCGGCGCAGCCCCAGGCCGCCCCGGTGCCGCCCCGGCCCGAAGCTACCCGGCCGCAGCGTGTGGGATTCTACGCGCAAGGGATACTCCGCCTCCACCACCTCCGCCGGCGTGTTCATCACGTTGGTCATGTGGTTGCGCACGGCGCTGGTGCCGTCGCGGTGGGCGTGGCCGCCCTCGCCGCCCCCGTGCGCCTCGTAGAAGATGAACGGCCGTTCCCCGCGGCGGCCGCTGAAGATGAGGATGCCCGAGGTGGTCGTGGCGCCCGCGGTGATGCGCTCCGGCACGGCCTGAGCCAGGGCGCGCATGACGGCGTCCACCACGCGCTGGGAGGTCTCGTGGTTCCCGCCCACGACCGGCGCGTCCGGCGCCGGGTTCAGCACGGCCCCCGCGGGGATGCTCACGCTGATCGGCCGGTAGCATCCCTCGTTGGCCGGGATCTCCGGCCCGCACACGGCCCGGCAGCAGTAGTAGACCGCGGACGCGGCCACGAAGCGGGTCGCGTTCAGCGGGCCGGGAATCTGCGGCGCCGTGCCCGAGAAGTCGAAGTTCATCGCGCCGTCTTTGATCGTGACGGCGACCCGGATGGGCACCGGGTCTCCGCCGGCCGCGTCGTCGTCCAGGAAGTCCTCGCCGGCGTAGGTGCCTTCCGGCAGGCGACGGATCTCCAGCCGCATCAGGGACTCGGACTCATCCTGGAACCGCTGGAAGCAGTTGACGACCACCTCCACGCCGAAGCGGTGGCACATCTCCACGATGCGCCGGCTCGCGACCTCATTGGTGGCGCACTGGGCCAGCAGGTCGCCCTCCCGCTCCTCGCGGCCGCGCACGTTGGCGAAGATGAGGTCGAGGATCTCCCGCCGCGGTCCCTCCCGGCTGGCGATGCGCACCGGCGGAATGACCAGGCCCTCCATGTGGATGTCCCGGGCAAACGGCACGTAGCTCCCGGCGCGGGCGCCGCCGATGTCCGGCCAGTGGGCCAGGCAGATGGCAAACGCGATCAGCCGTCCACCGACGAAGACCGGCGTGATCGCCTTGACGTCGGGCAGGTGGTTGCCGCCCACCTCCGGATCGTTGGTCAGGTAGACGTCACCCTCGGCGACGGACTCCACCGGCACGCGCCGGAGGAACTCCTGCACGGTGAAGGCCATCACGCCCAGGTGAATGGGGATGTCCCGGCCCTGGGCGATGAGGCGACCCCGCGCGTCCGTGAGGGCGCAGGAGAAGTCGCCTGCCTCCTTGAGCAGCGGCGCGCGGGCGGACCGCACCAGGATGGCCCGCATCTCCTCCGCGATGGTGGTGACGCCGCTGCGGACGACCTCCAGGGTGATGGGATCGACGGTCATGCCCTTTCCCCCGCCCCGGTCTCGATCCACAGGTTGCCGTGGCCGTCGGACTCCAGCGACTGTCCGGGAGAGACGACCACGGTCGACCATTCGTCCTCGATGACGGCGGGGCCGGCGATTCGGACGCCGCCGCCCAGCGCGGTCCGCTCGTAGATCGCCGCGGCGGTCCATCCCGCATCGGGGAAGTACGCCCGCCGCGTCCCGGAGGGCTCGGCGCCTTCCCGCTCCAGGCGCGGCAGCGGCGGGACCTCCGCGGGGACGACGACCGCCACGCGCAGGTTGATGCACTCCACCGCTTCGCCGGTGGTGTACGCGTACAGGGCCTGGTGCCGTTCTTGGAACCGGCGGCGGATCTCGCCCGCGTCCAGGCGCCCGTCCGAGAGGCGCACCTCGATCTCGTCGTTCTGCCCCACGTACCTGAGGTCCAGGCTGCGCAGCAGCACGGCGCGCGCCGGATCGAACCCGTCCCGCTGGACTTCCCGGGCCACGTCCTCCGCCAGCGCCGCCAGGCGCTCCTCCATCGGCTCGAGATCGGCGTTCAGCCGGAGGCGGAAGGTCTGCAGGCGGTCGTACCGGACGTCGGAGGCCAGGCATCCGTAGGCGGAGAAGGCGCTGGAGAAAGCGGGCACCAGGATGCGCCCGATGCGCAAATGCTGCGCCAGGCGGCCGGCCAGCATCGGCCCTGCCCCGCCGAAGGTCACCAGCGCAAACTGCCGCGGATCGTATCCGCGCTGCACCGAGACCGTGCGCACAGCCCGCATCATGTTGGCGCAGGCGATCTCGCAGATGCCCCAGGCCAGGCGCTCGCGCGACAGGGTGAGCCGTCGGGCCACCGGCCGCAGCGCGGCCTCGCTGCGGGACGGGTCGAGCGCGATGGTGCCGCCGAGGGGACGCGACGGCGAGAGGTATCCCAGCGCAACGCACGCGTCGGTCACGGTGGGCTCGGTACCGCCGCGGCCGTAGCAGGCCGGGCCCGGCGCGGCGCCCGCGCTGCGCGGCCCCACCCGCAGCGCCCCCGCGGGATCGAGCCAGGCGATGGACCCGCCGCCGGCGCCCACGCTCTCCACGGCCAGGCTGGGCACGCGGACCGGGTGCCCCTCGATCCTCCGCTCGCGCAGCACCTCCACGTCGCCGCGGGCGATCAGGCACACGTCGGTCGACGTGCCGCCCATGTCCAGGGTGATGGCGTCGCGCACGCCGAGGCCGGTCACCAGCGTGCGGGCCGCGGCCACGCCGGCGGCCGGACCCGAGAAGAGGAGGCTGAGCGGACGCCGGGCCGCCGCGTCCACCCCGGCCATGCCGCCGTTGGACCGGATCAACCGCAGCGCCCGCACTCCGTGCGCCGCCACGCCCTCCCGCAGCGTCTCCACGTAGCGGCCGACCAGCGGGAGGAGTCCCGCGTTGACGACAACCGTGCTGGTGCGCTCGTACTCCCGGAACTCGGCGTTGACCTCGTGGGAGAGGCTGACGTGCCGGAAGCGGGCGCGCAGCGCCTCCCCCAGCGCCTGCTCGTGGGCGGGATTGGCGTAGGCGTGGAGGAGACAGACGGCCACGGCCTCCACGTCCTCGCGCACGATGGCCTGGATCAGCGGGGACACGTCCTCCCGCCGCAGCGGCTCGATGATCGCGCCATCGTGGGCGGTGCGCTCGGTGACCTCAAAGCGGAGGTGGCGCGGCACGAGCGGTGGAGGCTTGAGGGGACGGTCGAGCCGGTAGAGGTGCTCCCGATTGGTGCGGGTGATCTCCAGCACATCGCGGAACCCGCGGGTGGTGACCAGCGCCGTGCGCGCGGTGCGGCCCTCCAGCAGCGCGTTGGTGGCCAGGGTGGTCCCGTGGACGATGGCCTCCACGCCGCCACGCGCCAGCACGCGGGCGAGACCGTCCAGGACCGCCGCGGTGGGGTCCTGGCCATGACCAGGGACCTTGAAGGCGTGCCAGGAACGCCCGTCGCCGGAGACCGCGACCACATCTGTGAAGGTCCCGCCGACGTCGATGCCAATCCGGAAATTCGGCAAGACGCACCCGGGTGGAACAGCCCTGTGTGGAACGGAAATCTCCTCGCCTACCACCCCGCCGCGTACGCCGGCCCGCGCGGGTCCGCGCCCGCCTCCAGCGTCCCCGTCGCTGGATCGCGCCGCACCACGCACACCGTGGAGTCCCGCGCCAGCCGCGACCACCGGTGCACCACATGCCCCCGGCGAATCAGATCCTCCGCGCACGCGTCGTGCACCGGCGCCTCCAGGGACACCTCCCGCGGCCGGTAGACGTGCGGGTAGAAGGAGTCGGGGAAACTGTGGGTGACCAACCGCGGCGCCTCGATGGCTTCCTGCACGTCCATGCCGAAGACCATGATGTTGAGGAAGACCTGCACCATCGCCTGCACCTGGGAATCTCCACCGGGCGTGCCGATGGCCATGTAGGGCTGCCCGTCCTTCAGCACCAGGGCCGGGTTGGGGGTCAGGCGCGGCCGCCTGCCGGGACCGAGCGCGGAGGGATGGCGGGGATCGATGCGCGACTGGCGGCCCCGCGTCGAGATGATCGTGCCCACCTCGGGCACCACGTGGGCGGCGATGATGTTGTCGCTGGGCGTGCAGGAGAAGATGTTGCCGTACCGGTCGATCACGGCCAGGTAGCTGGTGTCCCGCCGGTCGCTGCTCTGCTCGCCGGCCGGCACGGGCGCCTTCGGGGGCGGCGCCTCGTCCGCGGGTGGCTGGTAGATGTACGGCGTGTACCCCGGCACGCGCCCCGGCTCGGGAAACCCGGGGTACGCCCGCTGCCGGTCCACGGCCCCCCGGCGCTCGGCGCAGTACGCGTCTGACAGCAGCGCCGTCATCGGCACGTCCACGAAGTTCGGGTCCCCGTAGTATCCCTCGCGGTCGGCGAACCCCAGCTTGATGCACTCCACCAGGGTGTGCACGTAGTCGGGAGAGTTGTGCCCCATGTCCCGCAGCGGAAATCCCTCCAGCAGCTTGAGGATCTGGGCGAACGACGGTCCCTGGCACCACGGCCCGCAGGTGTAGGCCTCCACGTCGCCAAACCGGATGCGCTCCGGCGGCCCCTCCTGCACCGCGTAGGCCGCGATGTCTTCGTAGGTGACCAGGCCGCCGCGCGCGCGGGAGAAGGCGTCCATGGCCCACGCCGCCGGCCCCTTGTAGAAGTGGTCCCGCGCCGCCGTGATCCGCTGCGCCCGCGTCCCCGCGGTGCGCCGCTCCGCCTCGATCAGGGACCGGAAGGTGCGGGCCAATGCGGGCATCCGCAAGATTTCGCCGGGCCGCGGCGGGACGCCGTTCGGCATGAGGACCTCGGCCGTGGTCGGGCAGTTGCGCAGGAGATCGTCGCCGTACGTGCGGATGGCCCGGGCCAGGTTGTCGTGCACCGGAAAGCCGTGCTCCGCCAGGTCCAGCGCCGGTGCGATCACCTGCTCGAAGCTCATGGTCCCGTGGCGGGCCAGCGCGGTCATCCATGCGTCGGCGGCCGCGGGCGTCACGCACACGTCCAGTCCCGTCGGCGAGAGCTTCCCACCCAGACGAGTCTTGTAGTGGTCCATCGTGGCCTTCTTCGGCCAGACGCCCAACCCGTCGATGGTGGTCACCCGTCCCGCCTCGGCCAGGTAGATGATCATGGGGGCGACGCCGCCGAAGCTGGTGCCGTCGGGGCGCGTGACGTTGATGCAGATGCCCGCCGCCACGCCGGCGTCCACGGCGTTGCCGCCGCGCCGCAGGATCTCGTGGCCCGCCATGGCCGCGAGATAGTGGCCCGCGCTGACCACCCCGTACTGGCCGCGGAACACCGGGCGAAAGACCCGGACCTCCGCGGGCATCCGCTTGCGCGAGTCGTAGATCGCATCCACGGAGCGGGATTCCGGTGTACTCACGATGTCACCTCATCTCCTGGCGATGGCGTCCAGTGTTGTCGACGGTCCTTCCGCACGCGCGTCTACTGTCTCCAGTACGCGGTGCCGAGCGGCAGCGTCAGGTCCGGACGGGGTCTCCACTCTAAGTTTCGGTGCAGCCCGTAGACGTACGGCGCCGTGATAAGCGGCATGCCCGGCGCCTCCTGTCTGAAGAGGAGCTGGGCCCGGCGGAGGAGATCTCTCAGCCGCGCCTCGTCAAAGATCACCTCGGCGGTCTCCAGGAGTTGCTGGAACTCGCGGTTGCCCGGGAACCACTGGGATCCATAGCCCTGGGGGTGATAGGCGCGGAAGCCAATGTCGCCGGCGTAGCCGAGAAAGTCGGTGTACCGGGCGAACGCGGCGTCGGAGGGGAGCTTCCGCTCAACGAGCGCGCGGAGAAAGACACCGAACTCGGTCACCACCGGGCGCGCGCGCACCCCCACGGCGGAGAGCTGGTCGGCCACGGCCAGGGTGAGGTCGCGGTCGCCCGGGTAGGTGCCGCTCGTGGTGGAGATGGTCATGTCGAAGCCGTCGGGATACCCCGCCTCGCGCAGGAGGGTGCGGGCCCGCTCCACGTCGTACGGGAAGGGAGCGATCGACATGTCGCAGCCGCGCATGACCTCGGTGCAGAACGTGGCCACGGGAGCGCCCACGTTGTGCATGATGCTGGCGATGAGGGCCCTCCGGTCCACGGCGTGGTTCAGGGCCAGCCGCACGCGCCGGTCCGCCAGCGGCCGGTTCGGCGCGATGTTGTTCAGGTTGAGGAGGATCATCAAGACCCCCGCGCTCCTGGCCTGGACCAGCCTGGTGCGCGGAGACCGCTGGATGGGACCGTACAGCTCGGGCGGAATCAACTCGATCAGGTGCACCGATCCCGACAGCAGCTCCGCCAGCCGCGTGGCGTTGTTGGGGATCGTCCGGACCACCACACGCCGGATCTTCGGCCTGCCGCCCCAGTAGTCGTCGTTGGCTTCCAGCTCCAGGCGATCATCCTTGACCCAGCGCACGAACCTGTACGGGCCGGTGCCCACGGGCCGGCGCAGCAGGGCGTCGTCGCCGTTCTTCTCCAGATATCGCGGCGGGACGACCCAGCCGAACATCGCCATGGTCGGGACGAACTGCGGCCAGGGACGCTGCGTCGCGAAGCGCACCGTGTACTCGTCCACGATGGTGATCGCCTTGATCAGCCGCAAAAGCCCCGCCCTCGCCCACTTCGTCTTGGGATCCAGCCCGCGCTCAAACGAGAACTTGACCACATGGGCGTTGAAGGGCTCCCCGTTGTGAAACCTCACGCCGCGGCGGAGCTTCAATTCCCAGGTGGTGGGATCGAGGGTCTGCCAGGACAGGGCGAGGCCCGGGTTGTGTTGCCAGTCGGCATCGCGGGCGACGAGGGTGTCGAAGATGTTGAGGTCGCTGCCTCCTTTGTGGGGGTCCAGCGACAGGACTTCGAACCCCCGGCCGACCACGAGCACATCGGGCGCCTGCGCCCCGACCCGGCCGGAGAAGGCCGCTCCGGTCAGGCCGACGGCAAGACCCAGGATCACCAGGACGCCAGCGATCCTCCGCCTCATCACGCTTCCTCCCTCCTGGAGAGCCGTGACAACCCCGATCTCTGGGTACCGGTCTGATCGGTGCGCGAGAGCGATCGTCGTGCACTTCGATGACCCGCCCGTCCTCTCCTCCGCGTCCGCCGAGACGACGCCGCGGCGCGGCCCTCTCCCACAGATCAGCGGTGCCGCGGCCGCTTTCCCGGCAAGGGATCTCAGGTCCGCGGGTCTAAGCCCATACATGTGCTGGTGAACCCCGCGGGTTCCTGAGACAGGGTGCATGAGCCCCGCCACGCCGGGTTCCGGAGGAAGGGAGAGCGGCGGTGAAGACTGAGGTGGCCTGGGAGACGATCGAGCCCGAAGCGATCCGGCATCTGCAGAACCTCATTCGCATCGACACGACCAATCCGCCGGGCAACGAGATCGAGGCCGTCCGCTATCTGGCGTCGGTGTTGGAGGCGGAAGGCCTGCGCCCGCGAGTGCTGGAGTCCGCGCCGGGCCGCGGCTCCGTCGTCCTCAGGCTTCCAGGACGCGACGACGCCGAGCCCCTCATGCTGCTCTCGCACCTGGATGT
>JACQTN010000304.1 GCA_016210785.1 Armatimonadota bacterium | reverse complement strand
GGCGCTGGGAGCGTTCGCCACCCGGGGAGTGAACCTGACCAAGCTCGAGTCCCGACCCCGGCGGCGCCGGCCAGGGGACTACGTGTTCAATGTGGACGTGGAGGGGCACAAGGACGACCCCGTGTGCCGGGAAGCCCTGGCGGAGCTGGCCGGCCGGACCGCTTTTCTCAAAATCCTGGGGTCCTACCCCAGGGCGGCGTCGGCGCGGGGTGGGGGCGGCGCCGGGAGCGGTCCGACGTATCTTTGACAGTATGTTGGACAGTGTTTTTCGGGCAGTTGTCGAATGGACGCCTGCCCGCTAGAATATGGTGAGGGTGGCGCTGGTATCTCGTGTTGAGGAGCCCGAATTCGCGTGAAGAAGGTCGTCCGCAAGAACGGCAAGAAGGCGCCAAAGACCGCCAGGGCCCGCACCGCGGTCGCGGTCGTCCGGACGCCGGTCGCGAACCCCAAGGACCGGATGACCGGGTGGAGGCGCGACCTGGCGTCGGACTTCGGCAAGTCCCCCGCCAAGGTCGAGGTGGTCAAGCCCCAGGGAGGCGGGGAGTACCTGCGCCTCGTCGTGTCCCCGGATGAGGTTGAGAAGTACCTGACAAAGAAGTACCCCGGCGGGGGCCAGCCGGTGAGGACCCGGACCCGCAGCCGCCCCGTCAGCCGCGCGCCGGTGCCGGTGGTGGAAGAGGCGGCGCCGGAGGAGGAAGCAGACGTGGTCCGCCCGGAGGACGAAGAGGCGGAGAGCGAAGAGGTTGAGGTGGAAGCCGAAGCGGAGGCTGAGCCGGAGGTGGAGGTCGAGCCAGTGGAGGAGGATTCGCCGACCGGCACGGTGACTGACGGCCCGCGGCGCGGGGGACGGAAGGGGCGAGGGCGGGCGGCCTGAGAACACGCACCGCGACGCGTGATCCCGGCGAGGGGAGCGTCCCGCGGGACGCTCCCCTCGCCGCCTTCTTGCACGCGACGCCCCACGCTTTTCAGAAGGAGAACGTTCGCACGTCCAAGAAGTGTGGCCCCGTGCAACTGGGCGCGCTTCCCCGCATCAGGCTGGCCAGCCTGCCGACTCCCCTCGAAGAGGCCCCGCGGCTCGCGGAGGCGCTCAGCGGTCCGCGCATCTTCATCAAGCGCGACGACCTGACCGGGCTCGCGCTGGGCGGCAACAAGGCTCGCAAGCTCGAGTTTCTCATGGGTGAGGCCCGCGCGCGGGGCTGCGACGTGGTCATCACCACCGGCGCCGTTCAGTCCAACCACGCCCGCCAGACCGCGGCCGCGGCCCGCAAGGTCGGCCTGCACGCGGTGCTGGTGCTCAGCGGCGAGGAGTCGGCGGAGCTGCAGGGCAACCTCCTGCTGGATCACCTTCTCGGCGCCGAGGTCCGCGTCATCCAGTCCACCGAGCAGTACGTGATGCTGGCCACCATGGAGGACGTGGCCCGCGAGTTCACCGCCCGCGGCCACCGTCCCTACGTGATCCCCAGCGGCGGCGCCACCGCGGTGGGCGCGCTGGGGTTCGTGGAGGCGGTGATTGAGCTGATCTCGCAGATGAACGTCCTGGGGGTGAAGGCGGACGCCATCGTGACCAGCAGCGGCACCGGCGGCACGCAGGCCGGCCTGTATGTTGGCTGCAAGACGATGGCCAGCAACATCGACGTGATCGGGATCAGCCCGGGCAGCTCGCGCGACGTCGTGACGCGCCGCGTGCTGGGCATCGTGGAGGACCTGACCCGTCTGCTCAAGCTGGAGTTCCGCGCGCATCCGGACGACATCATCGTGTACGACGAGTACCGGGGCGCCGGCTACGGGATCCTGTCGCCCGAGTGCGCCGACGCCATTCGCCTGGTGGCGCGCACGGAAGGAATCTTGCTGGACCCGGTCTACACCGGGAAGGCGATGGCCGGCTTGATCGACCTGGTGCGCAAGGGAAGATTCGGCGCCACCCAGACCGTGGTCTTCTGGCACACCGGCGGCCAGCCCGCCCTCTTCGCCTATCACGATGCGCTGAGCCGATGACGGATGTCCGGGAATCGGTGAGGAAGATGCGGCCACGGAGCGGCAGTACGTGGATAGCCCTCAACGCGGGGGTGCGGTGGCCCCCCGAGCGCATGGCGTCACACCATGAGCACGCCCGCCGCCTCTTCGCCGCCTTCATGGCGGCCGCCCGCCGGAGTCGCGCCTAGCGCGGCCGCCGTACGGCGGAGGACCACACCCTCATGGCGCCGGTGACCAGGCTGGCCGAGGCGATCCGCGGCGACGATGATCGGTGGTGCCTCCTGATCGTCATCGGCCTGGCCCTCACGTTCACGGTGATGCATTACAACTTCATCGAGACCCCCGCGCAGACCGTCCAAGGGATCAAGAATGTGACGCTGGTGACCCGGGCCCAGATCGATCTTGCGCAGGGCAAGATGCGACAATCCGCGCACCTTCAGCAGCGGATCCTCGTCCCGAATATCTTCTATGTCATATCTTTCGTGAGTCCCTGGCCGCCGGTGACCAGGCTGGCCGAGGCGATCCGCGGCGACG
>JACQTN010000320.1 GCA_016210785.1 Armatimonadota bacterium | reverse complement strand
TCCTACCGTCCTTCTACGAGCGCTTCGCCGGCCTGCGGCGGGCGGGGGCCGGGGCGCGCGGCGTGGACAACGCATCCCCCACTCCGGGCGTGGATGAGTTCCTGGCCGCGGCCTGGTCGGCGATCCGCGCCGGCTTCCCCTCCCCCAACCCGCAGTTGCACCCGCGCATCCGCCCCTGGCGGGATCGCTTTGCGGCGATGGGCGTCTCCGGGAAGCAGTTCCCCTCGTCGGTTGAAGCGCTGGTGCGGCGCGCGCTCAAGAACCCCGATCCGCTCCGCATCAATCCGCTGGTGGACTTCTACAACGCGGTCTCGCTCAGGTACGCCGTGCCCGCGGGCGGCTTCGACCTGGCGGCGTTGCACGGCGACCTGGAACTCCGGCTCACGCGGGCCGGCGAGCGCTTCCTGGCCCTGGACGCCGACGCGGAGGAGACGGTGAGGGCGGGCGAGGTAGCCTACGCCGACGGCGCGACGATCCTCACCCGCCACTTCGTCTGGCGACAGGCGCGCGCGGGCCTGATCACCCCACAAACCCGCGACGTCTTCCTGGTCTCGGAGATCCTGGGGGAGGTGGGCGAGGAGGTCGCGGCGCAGATCCTGGCCGAGTTCAGAGACGGGGTGGCGCGCTGCTTCAGCACAGAACCCCTGGCCTCCATGCTGGACGCGGCCCGGCCGGAAGCCGGCCTCTAGCCGCGCGTCCAAGAATTACCCGCCATCAGCGCCCTCAGTCCTTGACAAACGCACGTCCGGTGTTAGGATGAAAGCAGGAACATGAATAGGGATGCTGTCGAGGGGCCGCGATGCCCCCGCCACACGCGGGGGCGTCTGTGTTTGAGGCGTACAAAATCCGCACGGAGAGGAGACGATGGAGAAGACGCGGGAGAAGACACGGGAGAAGACACGCCGGTGGGATCCCATGCGGCTGTGGCTGGGGTCGTGGGCCGACGAGAGCCGGACGGTCCGCGACAGGCCTCAGGAACAGCCCGCGCGCGGCGACGCGCCGGATCAGGAGGATCTCAAGAAGACGGCGTAGCCGGCCGGCCTACGCACCTTCGCGCCCGTCCCCCCGCGCCCGGGGCCGGGTCCTGGCCATCATCTCTGCGCGAAGCTGATCGATTAACTGGCGCGCTGTGCGCCCTGAACGTCCGCCCTGCCAGCGTTCCCACAGCAGCGCCCGCTGCACCAGCGCATCGTCGGAGAGCCCAAGCCCCGCCTGCGCGGCCAGCGCCCGCACAATGCTCAGGTAGCGGGCCTGGTCGGGCGTGTAGAAGCCGACGCGGAGGCCGAAGCGCTCCGCCAGCGACAGTTTCTCTTCCATGGTGTCCTGCGCGTGGATCTCGTCGTCGGGCGGCGTGGCCCGATCCGCGAAGCGCTCTTTGACCAGGTGGCGCCGGTTGCTGGTGGCGTAGACGAGCACGTTGTCCGGCCGCGCCTCCAGGCTTCCTTCCAGCAGCATCTTCAGCGTCTTGTAGTGGACCTCGTGCTCCTCAAACGAAAGGTCGTCGATGAACAGGATGAAGCGCTCGCGCCGCCCGCGCACCAGAACCAGGATGTGGGGCAGGTCGCGCATGTCTTCCTTGAAGACCTCTACCAGCCGCAGCCCGCGGTCGCCGTACTCGTGCAGCAGCGCCTTCACGGTGGAGGATTTGCCCGTGCCCGCGGGGCCGTAGAACAGGACGTTGTGCGCGGGCAGACCGGTCAGGAACGCCTCCGTGTTGGCCAGCACCGGCGCCCGCTCCTGATCGTAGCCGACCAGGTCGCGCAGGCGCACCGGGTCCGGGTAGGCGATCCCCTCCAGGCGTTCTCCCTCCGCGTCCCACCGGAAGGCGCGGAAGCGGGCAAAGAGGCCAGTCCCCTGCCGCGCGAAGTAGCCGGCCAGATCCTCCGCCAGCGCGGCCCAGTCGGAAGCCCCCAGCAGCGCGCGCTTCATCGCCGCGTGCGCGCCGCGGGCGGAATCCTCGCGCGACGGCCGCACCGCGGTCCAGGGGACCCAGGCGTTCGCGGACACCGCCTTCCCCACCGCGGCGCGCACGACCCGCAGCAACATCTCCCCGGACAGGCCGCACAGAGCCTGCAGCGCCCGCAGATCGCGCCGCACCTGCTCCTGCAGCGCGGCCCCCATCGCCGCCCACCCGTGCCGCTCGGCCTTGCGGCTGAAGGTGGTTGGGGTCTCGAGCAGGCGCTCCAGCAGATGATTCTGCCAGGCGTCGCCAGCGATCTCGCCCTCCGCCAGTTCCGCCGCCTCCAGCAGCCGCGCGTGCAGGGCGCCGAAGGCCGCGGCCACCGCGCGCGCATCCGCGCGCGGCCGCCGGCACAACAGGTCCAGCAGGCGCCCCATGGACCGCCCGGCGCTGCCCGTCACCACCGGCCGCAGCACGCTCAGCGCGGCCAGCGCCGCGCGGCCGGCCTCGATGGTCCGGTGTGATGATGATGCCGTGGTTGCCCGCCGCCTCGTCCCCACCCGCAGATCTCCTTTCGCCGGGAGATGCGGGTTCTACGCCCGCGCCGGAGTGTCCTCCGCAGCCGTGCGCCGCGCAGTGTTCACGCCCGCAACACCGCGGGTGAAGAAGGACTCCGCGCACGCCTCACGAACGCTGGCCCAGGCACTGGGATCGGCGCC
The DNA here is from genome assembly GCA_016210785.1 of Armatimonadota bacterium. Lineage (GTDB taxonomy): Bacteria > Sysuimicrobiota > Sysuimicrobiia > Sysuimicrobiales > JACQTN01 > JACQTN01. The sequence continues at coordinate 4,901 of JACQTN010000320.1, read as the reverse complement.
TGAGGGTCGACGCGGAGGTGAGGTATGCTGGATCGGTTCCGGCTGGACGGCAAGGTCGCGCTGGTCACGGGCGGCAACCGCGGGCTCGGCCGGGCCATCGGCCGCGCGCTGGCGGAGGCGGGCGCGGACGTGGCCCTGATGGCGCGGGACGAGGAGCGCCTGCGGGACGCGGCCCGCGAGGTCGGCGCGACGGGACGGCGCGTCCTGGCCATCCCCGGCGACGTGGCGCGGCGGGAGGACGCCGAGCGGGCGGTGGCCCGTACCGTGGAGGAACTGGGCGGCGTGCACATCCTGGTGAACAACGCCGGCGTCAACATCCGCAAGCCCTTCCTCGAATACCGCGACGAGGAGTGGGAGCAGGTGCTGGCGGTCAACCTGCGCGGCGTGATGTTCATGTCGCGCGCGTGCGGGCCTCACCTGATCCGGCAGCGGTGGGGCCGCATCGTCAACATCGGCAGCACCCTCAGCGTGGTGGGCAACCAGGAGCGCTCCATCTACGCGGCCACCAAGGGGGCCGTGCTGCAGCTCACGCGGGTGCTCGCGCTGGAGTGGGCGCCCCACAACGTCACGGTCAACTGCGTCTGTCCGGGCCCCATCGCGACAGAGATGACCGCACCGGTCCAGCAGAACCCCGAGACCAACAAGGCCTTCATGGACAAGACGCCGCTGCGCCGGTGGGGGACGCCGGAGGACGTGGCCGCGTGCGTGCTCTTCCTGTCTGGCGAGGCGAGCGGCTTTGTTACGGGGACAGCCCTGCTGGTGGACGGCGGGTGGACAGCGCAGTAGAAACTTCACCGCACCAGCGTCCGCCGGTGGCGCAGGACCTCCTCCGCCGTCCCCGCTTTCTCCAGAAATTCGACGTAGGCCGCGTGTAGCCGCCGGGCGACTTCTGGGTGATCCCCGATCGCGTTGCGCTCCTGGCGGGGATCGGTGCGCAGGTGGTAGAGTTCGGGCCGCAGTTCGTCGTCGGTGTACGGCATCTCGTACCGAAACCCGCTGTCCACCGCGAAGGTCTCGATGACCTGATCCCGCCGCCCACCTTCCGCCCACGCCCCGGAGTAGATCAGGACCCACTCGCCGTCGGTGATGGTGCTCGGCCGGCCCGGCCCCCAGATGACGGACCAGGACGCGACGGCGATGTCGCGACCGGGGACGCGGCCGGGCACGGGCTCGCCGCGCAGCGCGGGCACCAGCGAGCGACCCTGCACCACCGGCGGGCGATCGATGCCGGCCAGGTCCAGGATGGTGGGGAGGATGTCCACCGGCTGCGCCAGCGTCTCTGACCGATGCCTTCCGCGCATGCCGGGGACACGAATCATCATGGGGATCTGGATCACTTCCTCATACAGCGGGACCGCCTTAAACGTGCGGTCGTCCATGATCCCCTTGCCGATGAACCCGTGCTCGCCGAAGTAGAGGCCGTGGTCCGAGAGAAAGATGACGCAGGTAGTGTCCAGGAGGCCGAGGCTCTCGATGGTCCGCAGCAGCGCGCCCGCCCAGCGGTCGACGAGGGTGACCTCCCCCGCGTACAGGGCCCGCACGTGCTGCAGCTCCCGCTCCGTCAGGTAGTCGCACCGGCCGTAGGCGGGATAGATGACCTCCTCGCCGTGGTAGCCGGGGTCGTAGAGATCCACGTACCACTGGGGCGGGTCCCAGGGCTCGTGGGGATCGAACGCGTCCACGTACAGGAGGAACCGTTCCCGGCGGTAGTTGCGCTGCAGCCAGTGCGCGGCCGTGGTCATGGTCTGGGCGACGAAGTAGTCGGACTCATGACGCCGCAGGGAGACGTTGCGCAGGTACTGTTTCACCGCCGTCTCCGCCTTGCGCAGCTTGTGCGGCGCGCACGGCAGCGTGACCTCCGCCGGGTCGCTCATGTAGCGGTCGTTCTCCTGCCCCCGGATCCACTGCCAGGCCGCAAACCCGCGGTCGAAGTGGTAGCCGCTGCGCAGAGGGTGCGGCGTGTCCGCGATCATCATGGTGACGTAGCCGGCCTCGCCGAACATCTCCGCCATGACCCGCTCGCCCCGCGGCAGCGGCGACCAGTCGTAGTAGGTGAAGACGTGCCGGCCGGTGAAGAGTTCGGCGCGGTTGGGCACCGTGGGAAACGATCCGCTGCAGGCGCGGTCGAAGACGCAGGCCCGGGCGGCGAACGCGTCCAGGTGAGGGGTCCGGATCCAGGGGTTGCCATAGCACCCCAGGTGATCCCGCCGGAATGTATCGGACACGATGATCACGAAGTTCACGAGTATATACAATCGTCCGGGCCGGGGCGGTTTCCTCCCTGCGCGGGAAGTCCGCCCGCATGGCGTGGAGGTGGACCGAGGTGGTTTTCCTGAGCGCGGCGGCCGGCCACGCCACCGGCATGCACGGGCGCCGCGCCCACGGCATGCCGCGCGGCCGCAAGACATCGCGCCTGCAGCGGCGAATTAACCGGCCGGCACACCAGCGGGAGGGACCACCATGAGCACCGCAGCCGAGCACAGGGACCGCGTCCTGCGGGCGATCGACGAGCGCGAACTCGTTGACTTCGCCCGGCGGATGGCGGAGATCCCCAGCCAGTGCAGCATCGACCCCGAAGAAGGCGTGGCCGCCCACATCGAGGCCAGGATGAAGGAAGCGGGGCTGGCCACCGAACTGCGCCAGGTGCAGCCCCACCGCCCCAACGTGCTGGGTTTCCTGCGCGGGAGCGGCGGGGGACCGTCGCTGATGTTCAACGGCCACACCGACACGCAGCCCATCTCCATCGACTGGCCGTACGGGCACGAGTCGTCCATCGAGAACGGCGTCATGCGCTGCCCCGGCATCCGCAACCGGACGTCCGGCGTGGCGGCCATGGTGATGGCCGCGGTGGCCATCGCCCGCGCCGGCGTCCGCCTGCGCGGCGACCTGATCGTCGCCGGGGTGATGGGCCACCACGACGGCAGCGTGGGCACGCGCCAGCTCATCAGCGAGGGGCTGGTGCCCGACCTCGCCATCGTGCCAGAGCCGACCGACCTGGGCGTGCGCACCATCCAGTCCGGTACGGTCAACCTGCGCATCCACGTGCGGGGCCGCTCCGGCCCCACCGGCAGCCCCGCCGTGTACCGCAAGTACAGCAACCTGGACAACTATCCCGTGGACGCCATCCAGCGGGCGGTCAAGGTGATGCAGGCGCTGGAGACGGTGCAGTGGACCTGCGCCCCCTACCCGCCCATGCCCGACCTGCCCATGTACCACGTGGCCGGCATCACGGGCGGCTACGGGCCGTACTGCAAGCCGCTGTTTGCCCCGGATTACTGCACGCTGGTGCTGCGCGTGCTCGCCGTGCCGGGCCAGACCGCGGAATCGGTGAAGGCCGACGTGGAGCGCACACTGGCCGCCATGCGGCGCATCGACCCCGACCTGCAGACGGAGGTGGAGGTGGCGGGCAAGATGCGCCTGCCCCTGCAGATCGACAACAACTCCTACGTGGCGCAGGCGATGCGGCGGGCGCACGTCGCGGTGACCGGACAGGAGCCGGTGCTGGGCGCGGTGCTGCCCAACTCCTACTTCGGGTGCGACGCCCAGCCGCTGGCGGAGGCCGGATGCCAGGCCATCAGCTACGGGCCGGCCGGGCACGCGTACTACGCGGCCAACCGGGGGATCGTGCGCATCGACCGCATGGTCACCTGTGCCCGGGCGCTGGCGCTCGCCGCGCTGGACATCTGCGGGGCCGGCCGCGAGGAGGTCAGGTGACGTGAACCGAGGGTGCTGCAGCGGGGACAACCGAGCGAGGTACGGGTCCGAGACCTGAAAAGCCTTGACGCCGGCGGATCCCTGTGGCGTCCATGATCTCCCCCCCGCCTTGCCCCCTCTACCCCTGATCCTCGGGCGTGGGCCGGTACCAGGCCTCCCACTCGTCCCGGCTCAGGTAGACGACGTTCAACTCGTCGTCATAAATGAAGTAGCGCCAGCGATCCCAGACGTCGTCGTCGATCAGAGCCGTCTCGTAGCGCATCTCTTGGTGTTCCGCTCCAGCAGTTCTCTCGGGCAACCCTCCCGATTCTACACCGCCCGGCGCGGGCCGGGCAAGCCAGGGAAGGTCGGGTGAAGTGGCTTTATGCCACTTCACCCTCCACCTACATGTCGCACCGGGGGAGGCCCTTCGCCTCCCCCACGAACCCCCACCCGCGACGGTGGGAGTTCCAGAATACAGACGATGCTCGGGCTCGGCCAAGCCGGCCCTGCGCATGAACCGTGTAGATTTCCCACGCGCGGGCCGGGCAAGCCAGGGAAGGTCGGGTGAAGTGACTCGCCACGCCGGGCCCGGAAGGGAAACCGGCACCCCTGTCGCATACATTAAGTGCAATTCGACATTCTCTCAACCTCGCTGCTCCGACGGGTGACACGCTTCCGGGCTGCACCGGGTAGCGGGGGCCGCCCGCGACGGTGCGGGATGATCGGACCGGGCAGGCGGATCTGCCAGGTGCCGGCTCGCCAGAGACCGGAGGAGGTGAGACACAACGCGCGCTCAGCGAAGTAGATCGACCGGCAACCCGACAAAGGAGGCGGTACCCATGCAGGCGTGGTGCAGTCGGTCGTACGCCATGAAGGGTGTGCTGGCGGGTCTCGTCATGGCTCTGATCGTGGCCGGCTACTCCCTGCGGGGCGAGACGGCCCCCGGGACACCGGTCAAGCTGACGATTTCCATCGCCACGGATCCCAGTTCGATGGACGGCCAGGACATCACCGGCATCGCCGACACCATCGTCCGGCCGCAAATGTACGACCGGCTGGTCGATTTCGACGAGAACGGCCGGCTGGTCCCGCAACTGGCCACCTCCTGGCGGGTCTCCCAGGACGGCCTCACCTGGACGTTCACGCTCCGCCGGGGCCACAAGTTCTGGGACGGCACCCCCGTCAACGCGGAGGCGGTGAAGCGG
>JACQTN010000027.1 GCA_016210785.1 Armatimonadota bacterium | reverse complement strand
TGCCCGACGATGTACTTGTCCAGCTCCCCGACGATGCGGCGCGGGGTCAGTTCCTCCCTCTGCCGCACGGCGCCGCCATCGCTCACTCCAGCACCTCCACCACGACCTGGTCATTGGTATACACGCAGATGGAGGCCGCGATGCGCAGCGCCTCCCGGACGATCGCCTCCGCGGATAGGTCGGTGTGCGCCAGGAGGGTGCGGGCGGCGGCGAGGGCGTAGGGCCCGCCCGAACCCACCGCGGCGACGTCGTCGTCCGGCTCCACCACCTCGCCGTTGCCCGAGATCATGAAGAGGTGTTCGCGGTCCGCCACCACCAGCAGCGCCTCCAGGCGGCGCAGCACGCGGTCGGTGCGCCACTCCTTCGCTAGTTCCACGGCGGCCCGCGGCAGGTGTCCCCGGAACTCGCGCAGCTTCGCCTCGAAGCGCTCGAACAGGGTCAGACCGTCCGCGGCCCCGCCGGCGAAGCCGGCCAGCGTCCCCTCGCCCACACGGTGCACCTTGCGCGCCCCCTGCTTGAGCACGGTCGCGCCCAGACTCACCTGGCCGTCACCGCCCATGGCCACCTGGCCGCGGCGGCGGACGGCGATCACCGTTGTCCCATGCAACGTCTCGTTCATCATCGCCTCACGCCCGCGGGTGAGCCCGGTCGTACACCTCGGAGGGGGGAGGCGCCTCCTCCCCCCTTCCGACGCCTCCTCCCACCCGTGCTTGTACGGTTACACACTCAAGGATGATGCTCGGACTCGGCAAAGCCGGTCCTGCGCATGATCTTAGCGACCCTTGAAGCTAGGTTTACGCTTCTCCGTGAACGCGGCGACCCCCTCCGTGGCGTCCTCGGAGGCGAAAGCCCGGGCCATGGCCTCCCGCTCCAGAGCCAGGCCCGCGTCCAGTCCGGCCTCCATCCCTTCCTGCACGGCCCGCTTGATCAGCCCGGAGGCGAAGGACGGCCCCTCCGCCACCTTCTGCGCGTACTCCATCGCCTTCGCCGCCAGGTCTTCTTTGGGGAAGACCCGGTCCACCAGCCCGATCTGCAGCGCCTCCTCGGCGCTGACGCTGCGGCCGGTGATCATCAAGTCAAGCGCCCGGCTGCGGCCCACCAGGCGCGGCAAGCGCTGGGTGCCGCCGTTGCCGGGCAGCAGCCCCAGGTTGATCTCGGGCTGTCCCAGGTTCCCGGCGCCCGCGGCCGCGAAGCGGAGGTCGCAGGCCAGTGCGATCTCCAGCCCGCCGCCCAGGCAGTGGCCGTTGATCACCGCGATGAAAACCTTCGGCGTGCGCTCCATCCTGCGGAGCGTCTCATGTGCGACGGCGATGAAGAGGTTCCTGGCGTCGAGGGTGCTCTCCCGGAAGAACTGCAGGTCGGCGCCCGCGGAGAAGAACTTCTCCAGCGCGCTCTGCACCAGCACCGCCCGCACGCTGCCGTCGGCGCGGGCTTCGTCGATGGCCGCGCCGAGATCGCGGACGAAGTCCAGGTGGTAAGCGTTGACCGGGGGCCGGTTCAGAGTGATGAGCCCGACCCCTCCCTCCCGGGTGAACGTGACGTGCGGCATGGTCCGCCTCCCTTCGCTACATTAGATGATGGTGGGGATGGGCGCCGCGCCGATCTTCATGGCGCCGAAGAAGGCGTACACGAACTCGGGGCAGTCCAGCAGGAGGAGGAAGACGCGCTGCTCCATCTCGACGCCGAGGCGCCGGAAGGCGTGGCCGGTCCGGTTGACGTTCCGGTAGACCTCGGCGTAAGTGATCTGCTGGTCTCCGGAGTACACGGCGACCTGCTCAGCCCGTCCCGCCTCCACGTTGGCGTCTACGAAGGCCGTGGCCGCGTTGAAGCGATCCGGCACCTCCACCGAGGTGATCATCGGTTCCACCTCCTGCGGGAGTATGGTGTATATTGCGGCGACGGCCGGCGCTTTCCTCTCGGCGCGCGGCCCACGCTGAGACGAAAGCGCCCGCGCACACTGGACACCGGGCCGCGACGGCTGCTAGGATGGATGGGCTTTCCACACACCTGTTCGGAGATGCCTCATGGCCTCGCCACCGCACCCACGGCTGCCCAAACCGACCGCCGCGGAGCTCACGGCCCTGGTGGAGGTCGCCCGGGGCCGGCGCGCCGCCACGCTCTACTTCCGTGGCGGGACGGTGTTCTCGGCGTACACCGGCGAGATTTTCCCCGCAAACGTCGCCGTCTGGCGGGACCGCATCGCCTACGTGGGCGCGTCGGAGGCCATGGTTGGCCCCCGCACCCGGGTGATCGACGCCACCGGCCGGGTCCTGGTCCCGGGCTACATCGAGCCGCACACGCACCCGTATCATCTGTACAACCCGTACACCTTCTGCGCCGCCGTGCTGCCCCGCGGCACCACCACCGCCGTCTGCGACCAGGTGATGCTCTTCACGGTGCTGGACGACGCGGGGTTTGCCGCCCTGGTCCGCGACATGGACCGGCTGCCTCTGCGCTACCTGTGGAGCATCCGTCCGGGCCCGGCTACCATCCTCCCCGGGATGCGGGGATCGTTTCCGCGCGGCCGGATCCGGCGCGCCCTCCGGCTGCCGCAGGCCATCCAGGCCGGTGAGTTCGTCAACTGGCCGTTCCTCCTCGACGGCGATCCTGTCTTGATGGACTCCGTGGCGTTCGCCAGGGCGCTGGGCAAGCGCGTGGATGGACACGCCTCCGGCGCCGGATGGGACACGCTCGCTGCGCTGGCCGCGGCCGGCGTGACCTCGTGTCACGAGAGCATCACGGCGGATGAAGTCCTGATGCGCCTGCGGCTGGGGCTCCACGCCATGCTGCGCCACAGCTCGCTGCGGCCGGACCTGCCCGTGCTGGCGGACGCGGTGGCGCGGCTGGGCCCGCACACCGCCCGCGTCATGCTCACCGCCGATGGGCCCGCGCCCCCCTACCTGAAGCAGGGATACACCGACTACCTCCTGCGCACGGCGATGGAGGCGGGCATCGACCCCGTCATCGCGCTGCAAATGGTCACCGTGAATCCCGCCACCTACTTTGGACTCGACGAAGAACTGGGCGTGATCGGGCCGGGCCGGCGCGCCGATATCCTGGTCCTGCGCGACGTGCGCGATCCGCTCCCCGAGATGGTCTTCGTGGATGGTGACCTGGTGGCGCGAGAGGGACGTCTGGTGACTCAGATCCGCGAGCCCCGCTGGAGCCGGTACCGGTGGGACCGCCCCCTGGCGCCGCGCGGGTGGCGGCCCGAGCCCGCATTGGTCCGCGTTCCCGCCGCGGACCCGTTCCCCGTCATGCAGTTGGTCAACGCGGCCATCACCCGGCGGGAGGACCGGTCGCTGCCGGTCCGCCACGGTGCCGTCGACATCGCCGCGGTGGACGGTCTGTGCGCCGCGGTGCTGGTAGACCGCAGTGCCCGGTGGGTGGTGCATGCCGTGGTGGATGGGCTGGGCGCCATCGACGGCCTGGCCACCTCCTGCACGTCGGCGCGGGGCGTGCTGG
>JACQTN010000308.1 GCA_016210785.1 Armatimonadota bacterium | reverse complement strand
GTGCAAGGTGTTCCGTTCTACCGCGCTCACCGTACTCACGGCGCACCCGCGATGGTGCGGGTACCGACGTACCAGTGATGCTCGGGCTCGGCGAAGCCGGCCCTGCGCAAGAATGAGGCGTGGATTTCCGAGACGCGCGTTCCTAGGCCGCGTGAATCTCCGTTCGCGCTGAGCCAGCCTGCGCTGAGCCGCGTCGAAGGGACGAAGCGCGGGGACCGCGTCAGGCTCCACCCTTCGACACGCCCCGTCACCGCGGGACGCGGACAACCCCATGAGGAGATCCGCATGACCCCCGACGAAGCCCTGGCCCTCTTTCAGCGCACCGGCGTCGCGCAGGAGGGACACTTCCTGCTGGCCTCGGGCATGCACAGCGGCCGCTACCTGCAGTGCGCGCAGCTGCTCCAGTATCCCGACCTTGCGGCGCTAGCGTGCGGCGTGCTGGCGGCCCGGTTCCGGGACGCGGCGGTGGAGGTGGTGGTGGGCGCGGCGCTGGGTGGCATCATTGTGGCCCACGAGGTGGGGCGCGCGCTCGGCACGCGGGCCATCTTCGCGGAGCGTGTGGAGGGCGCCATGACGCTGCGGCGCGGGTTTGCCATCCGGCCGGGGGAGCGCGTGCTGGTGGTGGAGGACGTGCTCACCACCGGGGGCTCGGCGCGTGAGGTGGTCCGCCTGGCGCAGGGAGCGGGCGGCGCGGTGATGGGGGTCGCCGCCCTGGTGGACCGCAGCGGGGGCCGCGCGGACGTGGGCGGCGTGCCCGTGGAAGCCCTGCTGACGCTGCAGGTGGAGACCTATCCCCCAGACGCGTGCCCGCTCTGCCGGCAGGGCATGCCCCTCACCAAGCCCGGCACGAAGGTCCTGCAGGATCGCGCGCGTGGTCGAAGTGACAACGGTTGAAATGGCCGCCGGACATGCTATACAATAGGAAAAATACTCGTCAGCATCAGGCAGGCATCGAGGAGTGGGCGCCCGGTGGGGTTGCTGGATGACATCGACGAAGTCCTGATTCCCGAGGCGACGCTGCACGCGCGCATTCGGGAATTGGGAGCGCAGATCTCAAGCGACTACGAGGGCAAAGACCCCCTGCTGATCGGGATCCTCACCGGCGCCGTCCTGTTCATCGCCGATCTCCTGCGGCAGATCACCATCCCGGCCCATCTGGACTTCATGGCGATCAGTTCTTACGGCAGCGCCACCGAGAGCTCCGGCGTCGTGCGCATCCTCAAGGACCTGAACCAGACCATCGAGGGCCGGCACGTGCTGGTCGTGGACGACATCGTGGACACCGGCCTGACCATGGACTACCTGCTGGAGACGCTCAAGGCGCGCTACCCGGCCAGCCTGCGCGTCTGCGCGCTGCTGGACAAGGCGAGCCGCCGGAAGCGCCACGTGCCCATCCACTACCGGGGGTTTGAGATTCCGGACAAGTTCGTGGTGGGGTACGGCCTGGACTACGGCGGCACCTACCGGAACCTGCCCTTCATCTGTGTCCTGAAGCCGGAGGTGTATCGATGATCTTCTTGAAACCTCGGACGACGTCCCTTTGGTGGTGCCGCGTCGTCTGCAAGTTCTCGGGGGTACCCGCGAGGTTTCAAGAGGGTCACTGACGCGGCCCTGACGTCGGGCCGCGTCGCCGTTTGGAATACCTCTTACCCCCGTCTCCCCGGTGGGGAGAGGGTAGGGTGAGGGGTCGCACTACCGCACAGGAGGTCCATAATGGAGTTCATCGGCAGAGCCCGCAACGCCCGACGCGCCTATAGCCTGGACGACATCGCCCTGGTCCCCGCCGCCGCCACCATCGACCCCGAGGACATCGACCTCTCCTGGGAGGTGGGCGACCACCGCTTTGCGCTGCCCTTCCTGGCCGCGGCCATGGACAGCGTCGTGGACGCGGATGTCGCCGTGAGCCTGTCGGAGTTGGGGGCAGCGGCCGTGCTCAACCTGGAAGGTCTGCAGACGCGGTACGAGCGACCCGACGAGGTTCTGGAGCAGATCGCCGCGGCGAAGCCGGAGGACGTGGTGCAGTTGGTGCAGCGTTTGTACAAGGTGCCGGTGCAGGACCCGCTGGTGGCGGCCCGCATCGAGGCGGTCAAGGCCCGCCAGGCCACCTGCATGGTCTCCATGACCCCGGCCGCGGCGGGCCGGCTGGCGCCCATCGCGGAGGAGGCGGGCGCCGACATCCTGGTGATCCAGTCCACCATCGTGACCGAGCACCACCACACCAGCCGGAGAAACGCGATCTCCATCCGGGAACTCTGCCGGCGCGCGCGCGTCCCCGTGATGGTGGGGAACTGCGCCAGTTATGAAGCGGGCCTGCAGTTGCTGGAGACCGGCGCCGCCGGGCTGTTCGTGGGCGTGGGGCCGGGCGCGGCCTGCACCAGCCGGCGCGTGCTGGGCCTGGGCGTGCCGCAGGCCACGGCCATCGCGGAGGTGGCGGCGGCCCGCGACGCCTACCACCGGCAGACGCGGCGCTACGTGCCGCTGGTGGCCGACGGCGGCATCGCCGTGGGAGGCGACCTGGTGAAGTCCATCGCGCTGGGCGCCGACGCGGTGATGCTGGGCTCGGCGCTGGCCCGTTCGGAGGAGGCGCCGGGGCGGGGGTTCCACTGGGGCATGGCCACGCCGCACGCGGCGCTGCCCCGCGGCACGCGCATCAAAGTCGGCACCACGGGCACGCTGCGCCAGATCCTGCTGGGGCCGGCGCAGGTGGACGACGGCTCCCAGAATCTGACGGAGGCGCTGCGCACGGCGATGGGCATGTGCGCCGCGCGCACGCTGCGCGAGATGCACGGGGCCGAGCTGATGATCGCGCCCGCGATCCTGACCGAGGGCAAGGCATTCCTTTTCGCGCAGAAGGTAGGGCAGGGACGCTGAGAGGTGGCAATGATGCCAAAGGAATTCAACGACGTCGTGGAACGGGACAGAGAGGGTTACTACGTCGCAACCGTTCCGGCGCTGCGCGGATGCCACACCCAGGCGAAATCTCTGGACGAGCTCATG
>JACQTN010000301.1 GCA_016210785.1 Armatimonadota bacterium | reverse complement strand
GGTTGAGGCCGCGCTCCATCCGTCCGTCCGCGCGCCGGCGGAACTCCAGCCGCTCCACCACCCGCAGGCTCTGATCGAAGTGGCGGAATCCGCCCCATCCGGCCATCAGCCTGTCCAGCGTCTCCTCGCCGGCGTGCCCGAAGGGCGGGTGGCCCAGGTCGTGGGCCATGGCGATGGCCTCGGTGAGATCCTCGTTGACGCGGGCGGCGCGGGCGATCGTGCGGGCGATCTGGGAGACCTCCAGCGTGTGAGTGAGGCGCGTGCGGTAGTGGTCGCCCTCCGGCGCGATGAAGACCTGGGTCTTGTGCATCAGGCGGCGGAACGCCTTGGCGTGGATCACCCGGTCGCGGTCGCGCTGGAAGGCGGTGCGCAGGTCATCCTCCGGCTCGGGGCGCTCCCGTCCCCGCGAGACCGCCGCCCGCGCCGCCGCCGGCCCCAGGTGCGCCTGCTCCCAGGCCTCCCACGCGTCGCGCGGGGTCACCCTCATGAATGCCTCTTTCCCCTCTCCTGCCAGAGGCGCCGCGGCGTCGGCGAGCGCGGTAGGATCTCGCTCTTTGAACTGGAGGAGGACGAGCCAGGGGGGGGTGAGGGGGGAGCAAGCTTCCCCGTTGCGCTGCGCTCGCCCGGCCCGCCCGGCATGACGATCTTCGACAGATCGGCCACCTGCAGGAACAGTCCCGCCACATCCCGCATCAGGCGCAGGCGCTGGCCGCGCACCTGCGGGTCCGGATCCATGATCAGCACATCGTCGAAGTAGCGGTCGATGGGATCGGCCAGCGCGCGCAGCGCCTGGAGCGCGCTCAGGTAGTCCTTGCGGCGCACCGCATCTTCCACCAGCGGCGCCGCCGCGCAGGAGGCGCGGATCAGGTCGCGCTCCGCGGGCTTCAACTGCGCCGCGGGATCATTCAGCAGGCGGCCCAAGAAGCGGGGCTCGCCATCCTCCACACTCACCCGCTCCTCACCCCTGGGCAGGATGCGCGACACCCGGTCGTAGGCCACGAACAGCCGCGGAAAGTCGTCCCACTGACGCGCGCCGGCCAGGGCGCGCGCCCGGGCTGCCGCGGTGAGGAGGTCGCCGTCGCCCGGCGCCAGGGCCGCGTCGATGACGTCGTAAGAGATCCCCTCCTCTTGCAGCCGGCCGCGCAGGCGCGCCATCACCAGGTCGCGGAGCCCCGCGGCCACCTGCGCCGCGTCCTGGAACTGCGCGCGCGCCGCGCCGGCCGGCATCGCGTCATACCCGGCCAGCGCCTGGTCCACCAGCCAGTCCAGGTTGAAGGCCAGTTCGTGGGTGAGGATGCTGCTCACCACGCCCGCCGCGGCCCGGCGAAGACCGTACGGGTCCTCCGAGCCCCGCGCGCCCATGCCGGCCGCCAGGTGCCCGACCAGGGTGTCCATGCGGTCCGCCAGCGCCAGCAGCGCGTCCACCCGCGTTCGTGGCGGATCATCCTCGGCGCCCCGCGGGCGGTAGTGCTCCTCGATGGCCGCGGCCACGGTCTCAGGCTCACCTGCCAGGCGCGCGTACTCGCGGCCCATCACGCCCTGCAGCTCCGGAAACTCGCGCACCATGTGCGTGATGAGATCGGCTTTGCACAGCACGGCGGCGCGCCGCAGGTGCGCGAGATCCTCATCGCCCAGTCCCGCGGACGCGCCCAGGAGAGGCGCCAGGTGCGCCAGGCGAGCGGTCTTGTCAGCCATGGTGCCCAGGCGCTCCTGGAACACCAGCGTGCGCAGGCCCTCCGCCCACCGGTCCAGCGTGCGCTTGCGATCCTCCACAAAGAAGAAGCGCGCGTCGGCCAGGCGCGCCCGTAGCACCCATTCGTGCCCCTGCCGCACCGCCGCGGCATGCCGGGTCCCGCCGTCGCGCACCGCCACGAACGTCGGCAGGAGGCGGCCCCGCGCGTCCTGCACCGCAAAATATTTCTGGTGGTGCTGCATCACCGTGACCAGCACTTCACGGGGGAGGTCGAGGAACTTCGGGTCGAACTTCCCGCTCAGCGCCGCGGGATGCTCGGCGGAGAAGACGATCTCTTCGAGGAGGTCGGGCGAGATGATGGCCTCGCCTCCGGCCTTTGCGGCCGCGGCGGCCGCCTGCTGGCGGATCTGCTGCTCGCGGGCCGCGGGGTCCAGCACCACGCGCAGCGTGCGCAGCCTCCGGCGGTAGTCGGAGAGATTCTTGACCGCACACGGGCGCGGCGCCAGGAGGCGGTGGCCGCAGGTCTTGTTGCCCGCCTCGACGCCGGCAAAGCGGGCCGGGATCACGCGGCTGCCGAGCAGCGCGAGCATCCACCGCACCGGGCGCGCGAAGCGGACCTCGCCGCTCCCCCACCGCATGGCCTGGGGAAACCTGAGGCTGCCGAATAGCTCGGGAAGCAGGTCGGCCAGCACTTCGATGGTGGAACGACCGGCCTCGCGGATCTCCGCGAACACGTACTCGCCCTCCGCCACCGTGCGGCGCGCCAGCCGCTCCACGGGCAGGCCCTGGCCGCGCGCGAATCCCTCCGCCGCGCGCGTAGGCTTCCCCTCCGGGTCGTAGGCGACCTTGGCCGCGGGGCCACGCACCTCCCGCACCAGGTCCTGCTGCCGCGCCTCCATCCACGGCGTGTATAGCACGAGCCGGCGCGAGGTACCCAGGACGTGCAGGTCGCCGCAGCGCAGCCGGGCCTTCTCAAAGAGCGCCCGGGCATTCTCGCGCAGTTGCTCCAGCGCCGGCCGCACGGCCAGCGGCGGCAGCTCCTCTGTGCCCAGCTCGACCAGAAGCGGGGTACCCTTGAACGCCATGCGGGTTAGGAAGCCGTGGCGGCAGCGGCGGCGCCGCGCAGCAGCGGGAAGCCCAGCGTCTCCCGGCGGCGGACGTACAGTTCGGCGCAGCGCCGGGCCAGGGCCCGGGAACGCGCCATCAGGCTGGTGCGTTCGGCGACGCCCACGGCACCGCGGGCGTCCAGCAGGTTGAAGAGGTGCGAGCACTTGAGCACGTACTCGTAGGCGGGCAGGATCAGGTCGCGATCCAGCAGTTGCTCCGCTTCGCGCTCGCAGGCGTCGAACATCATCTGCAGGGTGGCGACCGTGGCGGCCTCAAAGGCGTAGGCGGATTGCTCCACCTCCTCTTGATGCCGGACCTCGCCGTAGGTCACGCCCGGCGCCCACAGCACGTCGTAGACGTTGTCCTTGCGCTGGATGTACATGGCAATGCGCTCGAGCCCGTAGGTGATCTCCGCGGAGACGGGCCGCACGTCCAGTCCACCCACCTGCTGGAAGTAGGTGAACTGGGTGATCTCGTTGCCGTCCAGAAAGACCTGCCAGCCCAGCCCCCAGGCGCCCAGCGTGGGTGCCTCCCAGTCATCTTCCAGGAACCGGATGTCGTGCCGCCGCAGGTCCAGTCCCAGGTGCGTCAGGCTGCGCAGGTAGATCTCCTGCACGTCGTCCGGCGAGGGCTTGAGGATCACCTGATACTGGTGGTGCTTGAACAGGCGGTTGGGGTTCTCCCCGTACCGGCCGTCCGCCGGCCGGCGGCTGGGCTGCACGAACGCCACCCGCCAGGGCTCCGGACCCAGCGCCCGCAGGAACGTGGCGGGATGCATGGTCCCCGCGCCCACCTCCACGTCGTAGGGCTGCTCGATCACGCACCCCCGGCCAGCCCAGTAGCGCTGGAGGGCCAGGATGATGTCCTGGAAGGTCATCTCCACCCCCAGAAATCCTCCGGATTTCTCGGGGACCCCGGACTCCGGGATCACCCGATGCCGAGCGGCTCCTCTTCGCGCTCGCGCGCGTGCCGGGGCTGGAACGCCGACACCATGGCGAAAACGGCGAGCACCGCCGCGCCGGCCACCGCCCAGGTCGACGGGATCTCGATCACCCGGTCGTCGGCGCGGATGCGCACCAGCGCCGGCGGTCCCGGCCGCACGACGCCGCGGGCCGTCTCCAGGGCTGCGCCGAGCTGGACCACCGCCCGCCTGGCTCGCTCCAGATCGATCTCCATGGTGTGCCCCCTCCTCGCGCGCTCTCGCTGCCTGCCGTCTCCACACCCGTGCCTTCCATCATAATGCGGGCGAACCCAGGCTGGCAATGACGAGCGGGCTGCGCAGCCGCACCTCCAGCCGCTCCTCCAGATACCGCTGCACCAGATGCCCCGCCTCCGCTCGCTGCGCGGCCGGCAGGTCAAACGCCGGCAGATCCTCCTCGGCCGTGTGCGCCAGCGCGTCCATGGCCCGCAGCGTGAGGCCACTCGCCGGCAGCACGCCCGCGTCCTGCGTCCGGCACCGGCCGCACAGGACGCCGCCCAGGGCGGGGGAGAACCAGCCGGAGGCCGCGACGGCGCGCCCGCACGCCAGGCACGCGTCGAGGCGCGGCGCGTAGCCCAGGTGGCCCAGCAGGCTCAGCGCGAAGCGGAGCACCACGAGCTGCGGCCAGGCGTCGCCGGAGGCCGTTATGGGGACGGACGCGGATGCCGGCGCAGGCGCCGCCAGCAGTTCGAGGGAACGGGCGAAGAGATCGAAGAGGTCGGGCAGCGGCTCGCGCTCCCCCACCGACCGGTCCACCAGCTCGGCGGCGTAGACGGCGTGCATCCAGGCCTGGAGGTCGCCGCGCAGGCGCGGTGCGCCGGCCACCACCTCCACCTGGGTGATGACGTCCAGCGTCCGCCCCACCGCCAGCAGCGCCCGCACGCGGGCCAGAGGTTCCAGGCGCCCCCCCAGCCGGCTGGTGGGCTTGCGGGCCCCCCGGGCCACCGCGGCGATCTTCCCCCGCTCGCGCGTGAACAGGGTGACGAGGCGGTCGGCTTCCCTCAGCGTGCGGCGGCGAAGAACGATGCCCTCCGCCTTGTAGACCGGCATGCGCGGGACCGTGCCCTCCGGTGAACGCTTCCCACTGAGGTCTGGACGTACGATACTACCGGGCCGAAACCACTGTCAAGGTGAACCCGCGTCACTGCGGGTAAAACCCGCGCACCAGCGCATCCTTCTCGCGCCAGCCCGGCGTCACCTTCACCCACAGGTCCAGGTAGACCTTCTCGCCCACCAGCCGCTCGATCTCCTGGCGGCTGAGCCGGCCGACCTCGCGCAGCATCCGGCCCTCCTTCCCGATGAGAATCCCCTTTTGACCTGCCCGCTCCACGTGGATCGTTGCCCGAATGTAGGTGAGGTAGCGCCCGTCCTTATCCTCGCGGCGGGCGAAGTCCTCGATCTCCACCGCCACGGC
>JACQTN010000300.1 GCA_016210785.1 Armatimonadota bacterium | reverse complement strand
TCTCCACCCCGATCGCCTTCCAGGCCTCCCGCAACGCCACGGCGAAGGATTCAGGATCGTCCGCCGTCGGAGACTGGATGATGACCGTAAACTTGAACGGCTTCCCATCCTTCTGGAGGACGCCATCCGCAGGCCGGAGTCCCGCCTCGCTGAGCAGCGCCCTGGCCTTGGCCACGTCCTTGGGGTACCTGGGAACGTTAGCGTTATGCGCCCAGCTCGTCGGCGGGCCGATCAGCGACCACGCTACGGGCAGGTCGGCCACAACCGTCTTCACCAACTGTGCGCGGTCAAACGCATAGGCCAGCGCCTGACGGACCCGTGTGTCTCCGAAGAAGCTGGCCTTGTGGTTCATGTTGAACGCAAAGATCCACCCCGCGTCGTACGAGTAGATCTTCACGCCAGAGAACCGCTTGGCAGTCTCCAGACCTTCGCGGTTGTCCACCCGCATGAAGTCGATCTCACCTTTGGCCAGCGCGGCGAGGGCGCTGCTCTGGTCCCCGATTTCTCGCGTGATCCATCCGTCAAGCTTCGGCCGCCCGCGGAAGTAGTCCGGGTTTGCGGCCATCCGGATGTACTGCCGTTCGCGAAACTCGACGAACTTGAACGGACCGGTCCCAATCGGCCTCGAGTTGAATTCCGCCGTCTGCAGGTCCTTGCCCTGGAGCAAGTGCTTCGGCACGATCAGGTTCCACCCTGCCATGTTGAATAGAAACAGGAACGACGGCTGCGGCAGGTGAAAACGCACGGTATACGCATCGATTTTCTCGACTTTCACCGGCTCACCGCGAATAAGGTAGCTGCGTCTACTCGGCGACGCATTTTTTCTGTCCAAAGCCGTCTCGGCCGTGAACACCACATCGTCGGCGGTGAAGGGGTGCCCATCGTGCCACTTCACGTTGCGCCTCAGGTAAAACGTGTAGGTTTTCCCGTCCGGGGAGATCTCCCACCGCTCGGCCAGCTGCCCTGCCGGCCTCATATCCTGCGTGTAGCCGACCAGGCTGTCAAACATCCAGAATGTCGCTCGCGGGTTGGCTCGCCGGATGATGGGATTGATCGGCAATGTCAGGGCAAAGCCCACCTGCCCCAACACGAATGTTTTCGGGTCGGTCTGAGTCTGAACCTCGATGAGGGAGACGTTCAGCAACACCGCCAACGCCACAGCAAGCACCACCAGCCTGTGCCCCTTCATCGCCGCATCCCCTCCCCCGCATGCATCGGCTCGGCCCAGAGTCGGGAACCATGCGCAGCACCGCATGCATCCTCCCGATCCGAACCTGATTCTTCCTTCGGCTTTCCGCGACGGGGTTCCTTTGGAGCACTGGGGGAAACCCCCAGGGCGATTTTGTGCTATTTCACAACTGGCTGCGCCTCTCGGCTGAGGCGTGGTCCGGGCTGTCAAGCCCTTGATTTCACGCATCCCAGGGAGGAGTGTGTGCCGGAGGAGGATCATCATCATGTGTGGAATGTGACAAACGACGCTCTTGGGACAGGATGACCGGTGTCGGGTGTACGAGCATGGCACGACCTGCGTCCCTGGGGGACGCGCCTCAGGAAAGCCAGAGGAGAGGCATCGACGCCCTCCTGCATAAACCCGCGAGCCTCGAAGAACTGGTCGAGACGCTGGCGGACCTCCTCGGCAATCCGGTCACCATCGAGGACGCCGCGTTCAGACTGCTGGCCTACAGCCGGCAGACTGGCCGCGTCGACGCGACCCGTCGTAAGACCATCCTCAACAAGTCCGGGCCTGCAGAGTACGTACGCTGGCTTCAGCAGAATGGGATGATCCAGCGGATCTCCCAGAGCCCCGAGCCCGTGCGCATCCCACCGTTTCCCGGCGTGGACCAGGGACCACGTCTGGCCATCGCGATCCGGGCGAGAGATCGCGTGCTCGGACACATCTGGGTGCAGGAGACAGAGAGACGCGTCGACCGAACTGAGGCCCGATTTCTTCTGCAGGCCGCTGTGGCGGCTGCCGTGCTGATGTTGCGACAAGAGGCGGACAAAGAGTCCCGGGGCAGGCCCGTACGAGAATTCCTAGCGGACCTGCTCGATGGACAGTTCGTGGAAGAAGCCGCGGTGCAGCGGCGGGCCGAGGGACTGGGCATCGAGCTTCCCGAAGCATACGGTGTAGTGATCGCCGACATCGACGGCTTTGAGCGTCATGTCGTGGACCACGATGAGGCGTGGGTCCAGGGTCTGAAGGTGGACCTGCTGTCGGCCATCCGGCGGTTGGCGGCCGCCAATGACGAACGGCCCCTCCTCCTGACGCGCAGCGACAGTGTCGTCATTCTGATCGGCGACGCATCGCCGCCCGCCTCCGGCCCGGCGGCGATACGAACGCGCACGCGTCGATTGGCCGAGGTGCTGCAGCAACGCCTCCATGAAGAGTTCCCGGCGCTCTCCTTCACCATTGGCACCAGCGACATCTTCACCGGGGTCGGCCGGCTCCCACAGGCGTACCGGCAGGCTGTCGAGGCCGTGCGCGTCGGAAAGGACGTATTGGGAGGGCGACGCGTCGTCTGCTACGCTGAACTGGGGATCTTGCGGCTGCTGCACGTCATCCAGACCCGCGACGAGGCCGAAGGCTACCACAATCTTCACCTGGGAGCGCTGGAGGCCTATGACCGGCGGCACCGCACGGGGCTCGTGCGGACGCTGGAGACCTATCTCGACGCCTTCGGCCGCCTCGGCCCTGCGGCCTCGACGCTGGGGGTTCACCCCAACACGGTGACCTACCGGATCAAGCGAATCCAGGAGATCTCGGGGCTGGATCTGGAAGATCCCGCGCAACGGATGACGGCGCACCTGGAATTGAAGGTCCGCCGCCTCCGGAAGGCACGGTGAGTCGGCCGCGTTCGAAGGAGGCTACCGGCCGGTGAGCCCGCCGACGGCCCACCTGAAGTACTCCAACACCGCCTATTCCATGCTGGGCCTGGTCATTCAGGCCGTGTCCGGGATGCCCTATGAAGCGTTCGTCCTCCAACGAATTCCGCGCTCCCTGAACATGGAGGACACAATGTTTCACCCCGGTCCCGAACACGCCGGTCGCCTGGCGGACGGGCACATCGTGCCGCCCTATGAGCGCCGGTTCGAACGGACGCCACAGCAAGATCTGCGGGCCTATACGCCTTGTGGGATGCTGGTCTCTACACCGACAGACGTCCTTGAGATCGCACGGATCCAGTGGACGGAGAATGATCTTGCGCCGGAGGCGACCCGTCGGGAGATGCACCGGGTGCACCTGATGGATCCCGACCTTCCGGGCTGGCAGTCGGGATACGGACTGGGCTGGAGGCTGACGCGGGCCGGCGACCGGGTCATTGCCGGTCACAGCGACTCGATCCCCGGATCAGGTACTCGTGATGGCCAGGGCGCGCCGGGGGTTCTCCACCATGATCCGGCGCACGTCTGCCTCGGACAG
>JACQTN010000329.1 GCA_016210785.1 Armatimonadota bacterium | reverse complement strand
GCCCTGGATGGCCCGCGGCGTTGTCTCGCGCACGGGGTCCGCGGCGGCGGCCACGCCGGCCGCGCGGCCATCCACGGCCACAATCAGCAGCGTCTTACCCTCGCCCAGCAGCCGGTTCACGTGCGCCTGCACGGACGCCAGGTCCACGCCGCGGTCCCGCATCAGCTTCGCAGTGCCCACCAGCACGTGGCGACCGTCCACCCGCGCCTCCACGCCGTGCCCGGCGAGATTGGTGAACCCGGTGACCTCCGCGCCGGTGGAGAGGCCCCGCCGCTCCGCCTCCTCCAGCACCGCCTTGCTGAGCGGGTGCCCGGAGCGCGCCTCCGCCGCGGCCGCCAGGCGCAGCGCCTCGCCTGCGCCGAACCCGTTCACACCTTCGATGTCGGTAACGCGGGGATGGCCCTCGGTGAGGGTGCCCGTCTTGTCCAGCACCACGGCGGTGAGGCGCGAGACCTGCTCGAGGGTCGCGGCGTTCTTGATCAGGATGTTGTGGCGCGCGCCGATGCCGGTGCCGACCGCCACCGCGGTGGGCGTGGCCAGCCCCAGCGCATCGGGGCAGGCGATGACCACCGCGGAGATGGCGAAGGTGAGGGCCACCAGGAGCGACTCGCGCAGCAGCGCGTACCACACGCCGAAGGTGATGATGCCCGCGCCCACGGCCACGATCACCAGGTACTGCGCCCAGCGGTCCGCCAGCCGCTGCCCCGGCGCCTTGGAGGACTGCGCCTCCTCCACCAGCTTCACGATCTGGGCCAGCGCGGTCTCCGCGCCGACGCGGGTCGCCGCAAAACGAATCGCCCCGGACTGGTTGATGGTGCCGCCGGTCACCTGATCTCCCGGCTTCTTGGACACGGGGATGGACTCACCCGTGACCAGCGACTCATCGATGGAGGTCTCGCCTTCCACCACGACGCCGTCGGTCGGCACGCGGTCACCAGGCCGCAGGTCCACCACGTCGCCCCGGCGGATCTCGCCGGTGGGCACCTCCACGACCTTGCCGTCGCGCACCACGCGCGCCATGGGCGGCACGAGCTGAAACAACGCCTGCAGCGCGTCGGAGGTGCCGCGCCGGGACCGCATCTCCATCCAGTGGCCGAACAGCACGAAGGTGATCAGCATCGCCGCCGCTTCATAGAAGGTCTCGCCGGCGTTGAGCACCGTGATGGCGACGCTGAACAGGTAGGCGGCCAGCACGCCCACGCTGATCAGCACTGACATGTTGAGGACGCGCTTTCGGAGCGACCGGTAGGCGCCCGTGACGAAGATGGACCCGGTCCAGAAGACCACGGGCGTCGTGAGCAAGAACAGGATCCAGTTGGGCGGGATGGGCGCCGGCAGGGAGAGGCGCAGCAGGTTCATGCCCAGCGGCGAGTAGAGCACCGCGGGGATGGTCAGTACCAGCGACCACAGGAAGCGCCGCCGCATGTCCGCTTCCATGAAGCGGGCCATGCGCGGGTCGGCCATGGCCGCCTCGTGGTCGTGAGCCTCCGCCATCCCGTGCCCGGCGTCGTGGTGGGCGTGGTCCGCTGTGCGGCGGTCCAGGTCGTACTCGAACTGCTTGGCCTCGAACCCGCACCCGCACGTGGTGCCGAGCAGCGCGGCCTGGCAGGAGAGGCAGGGCTCGCCGCAGGAGCAGGCCACGGGCGCGGCATGAGCATGTGCCGCCGGGCCCGGCCGGGGCGGAGCGCCATGCACCTGGGCGACGGTGGCGCCTGGCACGTGGTGCTCGTGATGATGATCGGACCCGTGATGGCTGTGATCGCCGCTCATCTGATGTCCCCCTTAACGATGGCCCTCTCCACGCCGGTGCGCATTGAGTGCCAGAGACAGCCTCCTCTGCATGGATGATTCCTCAGCGAGATGTTGTGAGCCTGTCTGCTGGCAGGCTCCGCAGCCACCAGGGTAGGACGCCGGGCTGTCCGGGGGATACGGTGGAACCACGAGAATTCGGAGTGGTGAAATCACCGATGGTCTACAGTCCGCTGAAGCGCCGGGCCATTCTTGAGTCTTCGATGAAACGCCGGCCGAGGGGTTGTCCTGGGAACACCGGGACTGGGGTTCAGGAGGCCGGGGGGCGGCTCTCGCCTACCGGGGGCTTGCGGCTTTGACGGGAATGTTGAGATGCTGCCGGGCCCAGCGGTCGATGGCGTCGATGACGCCCTGCAGGTCCCTCCCCGCGGGCGTCAACTGGTAAGTCGTCCGCGGGGGCATGACCGAGTGTACGGTCTTCTTCACCAGTCCCATCTCCTCCAGGCGGTCCAGGCGCTGGGCCAGGGTGGCGGGGTTGCAGCCACCCACGGCGCGGCTTAGCTCGTTGAAGCCGCGCGGCTCCTCCAGCAGGGTCCGGATGATGTGGAGCACCCACTTCTCCTGGAGGAGATTGATGGACTGGTAGACCGGGCAAAACTGCTGCTCGTCGTTCATGCCGTCCCCCAGGCTACCCTAAGAACTCCAAGAAGTCAAGTGCTTGACAAGACATAGTGCTATGTGCTACATTCCACTCCGCGAGAAAAATACTCCTGCGCCGCGCTCCCGCGGCCATCACGCATGTGAGGAGGAAGACCAGATGCAGTGGAACATCGATCCCAGCCACACCTCCGTGGATTTCGCGGTCCGGCACATGGCCATCTCCACGGTGCGGGGCCGCTTCAAGAAGTTCAGCGGCACCATCGAGACAGCCGAGGACGGCGCCCTCAAGAGCCTGGAGGCCACCATCGACGCTGGCAGCATCGACACCGGCGAGTCCCAGCGCGACGGCCACCTTCGCTCTCCCGACTTCCTAGACGCCGAGAAGTACCCGCAGATCACCTTCCGCAGCACGGCGATCCAGACGCTGGGCGAGGGCCGGCACCGCGTGACCGGCGACCTCACCATCCG
>JACQTN010000328.1 GCA_016210785.1 Armatimonadota bacterium | reverse complement strand
CGCGAGTACGAGCGCTTGACCACCACGGTGGCCAACGCCTTCGTCCAGCCGATCACGGCCCGGTACGTGGACGACCTGCAGCGGAGGCTGCACCAGGCGGGCTATCGCGGTCGGTTATTCCTCATGCTGTCGAGCGGCGGCATCTCCACCGGCGAGACCGCCAAAGAGTTCCCCGTCCGCCTGGCGGAGTCAGGCCCTGCCGCGGGTGTGCTGGCCGCGGCCTACTTCAGCCGCTGGGCGGGGCTGGACGCGGTCATCTCCTTTGACATGGGCGGCACCACGGCCAAGATCGGCGTGGTGCACCGCGACCAGCCGCACATGGCGAACATGATGGAGGTGGCGCGCGTCCAGCGCTTCAAGCGAGGAAGCGGGATCCCCATCAAGATCCCCGTGATCGAGATGATCGAGATCGGCGCGGGCGGGGGCAGCATCGCGCACATCGACCGTCTCGGCCTGCTCAAGGTGGGGCCGCGGAGCGCCGGGGCGGACCCGGGTCCCGCCTGCTATGGCTTCGGTGGGACGGAGCCCACGGTCACCGATGCCAACCTGGTGCTCGGGTATCTCGATCCCGGCTACTTTCTCGGCGGCACCATGCGCCTGGACACGGACGCCGCCCGCGACGCCGTCGCTACCAGGGTAGCCAAACCGCTGGACCTGGACCTGGTGCGGGCTGCCCGGGGCATCTACGAGGTGGTGAACGAGAACATGCTCTCGGCCATGAAGGTGCACATCGCCGAGCGCGGGGAGGATCCGCGCCAGTTCTACCTGTTTGCCTTCGGCGGGGCGGCGCCGGCTCATGCCTACGAGCTGGCGCGCACGCTCAAGATGCGGGGCGTGATCGTGCCGCCGGGTGCGGGGGCCACCTCCGCCATGGGCATGGTGACCACCGCGGCCTCCTTCGAGTTTGCCCGCTCCTTCTACACCCGGCTGGACCGGCTCACCTGGGAGGAACTGGACGGCATCTTCGGGGCCATGGAGGCCGAAGGCATCCGGGTGCTGCGAGACGCCGCCGTGGATCCCGCCGCCAGGCGCGTGGTGCGCCAGATGGATCTGCGGCACCGCGGGCAGGGGCACGAGCTCAACGTGGAGATTCCCGAAGAGGTCTGGACGCGGCGCTCGCTGGACGACATCGCCCGCCACTTCCACGCGCGGTACGCGGAGAAGTACGGCCACGCCTACACGGACCTGGCGGTGGAGCTCATCACCTGCCGCATGGTCGTGGCCGGACCGGCGCCCCACGTGCCCCTCCAGATCCAGGAGACCGGGGGATCTCTCGCGGACGCGCTCAAAGGCCGGCGGCCCGTCTACTTCGTGGAGGACGGTGGCTACGTCGAGACGCCCGTCTACGACCGGTACCGCCTGGCCGCGGGCACGGCGTTCGGCGGCCCGGCTATCGTGGAGGAGCGGGAGTGCACCATCGTCGTCGGGCCGTCGTCCCGCGCCCGCGTCGACGCGCACGGCTTCCTGTTTATGGACCTGAACACCTGATTGCGGGACCCGAGCACCCGCTGGGATACCTCTCACCCCTCTCCCCGCCGGGGGAGAGGGTAGGGTGAGGGGGGAGTTCGGCTGGAGGCGGGCACTTTTCCCGGACGAACTCGCAACGGCTCTGGCCACTGAGAGAGGAGAGGAGCAATGCCGATCGATCCCATCAGCCTGGAGATTCAATGGAACCGTCTCATCACCATCATGGATGAGGTGGACATCGCGGTGGTGCGCACCTCGTTCTCCACGATCGTGGGCGAGTCGCGCGACTTCGCGGTGATCATGCTGGACGCACAGGGGCGCTCCCTGGCGCAGTCGCAGATGAGCTCGCCCGCCTTCACCTGCATGCTGCCGGTGACCATCAAGCACCTGCTCCGGCAATTTCCCGCGGAGACGCTCCGGCCCGGCGACGTGCTGATCACCAACGACCCGTGGATCGGCACGGGTCACCTGCCCGACCTGAGCATCTTCATGCCCGTGTTTGCCGGTGGCCGGCCGGTCGGCTTCATGGGCACGGCGGCCCATGTCTCGGACATCGGAGGACGCCTGGACTACTTCGATGCCCGGGACGTCTACGAGGAAGGGCTGCGCATCCCGCCCTCCAAACTGTTCATGGCCGGGGAGCCCAACGACCAGCTCCTGCGCATCATCGAGGCCAACGTGCGGGTGCCCGACCAGGTGCTGGGCGACGTGTTCGCCATCGTGGGCGCGGAACGGATCGGGGCCGGTCGCCTGGTGGAGTTCGTGGACGCCTACGGCGTGGAGCACTTTGGCGAGCTGGCCGAGGAGATCCTGCGGCGCACCGAGATGGCCATGCGCCAGGCGATCGCTCAGATCCCGGACGGCGAGTACGCCTACGTCCACATGGCGGATGGCTACAGGGAACCCGTGCGCATCCAGGTGCGGATCGTGGTGGAAGGCGACACCCTGCTCGCCGATTTCACGGGTTCCTCGCCCCAGTTTCCCGACGCGTCGATCAACTGCGTCACCAACATCGCCGCCGCGGACGTCTACTACTCCATCAAGTCGAGCTTCATCCCCGAGATCCCCAACAATGAAGGGCTGTTCCGGCCGATCAGGGTCTTCGCCCCCGAAGGCAGCGTCCTCAACACCACGTTTCCGAGCCCGGTGAAGTCCCGGTCCAAAACGTCGTTCCACATCCACCAGGCGATCTATGGCGCGCTGGCGCAGGCCATACCGGACCGCGTCCAGGCCGGGAGCGGGTCCTTCTGGCTCGTCACGTTCTACGGCCAGGCCGACGACGGGTCGACCTTTGCCGCCCACGTCATCCCCAACGGCGGCAAAGGCGCCACCGCCACGGAGGACGGGCTTCCCACCACCGCGTTCCCGTACAACGGCACGGTGACCCCCGTGGAGATCCTGGAGAACCAGTCGCCGGTGATGGCGGTGCGCAAGCGCTTCATCGCAGACTCCGGCGGCGCGGGGCGAACTCGCGGCGGCCTGGCCCAGGAGATCGTCTACCGGTGCAAGGGCGGCCGGTCGGTGATCGCGGCGGTGCGGCCGGACAAGTTGAAGTTCCCGGCTCCCGGCATCCTGGGCGGGAAGGCAGGCATGCCGGGGCACTTCACCCTGAACGGCGTGGAGGTCACAGCAGAGCCGCACCGCATCAGGAAGGGGGATGAGCTGGTCCTGTGGCTGCCGGGCGGCGCGGGTTTTGGCGATCCCCTGGCGCGCGATCCCGGGCGGGTGGCGGAGGACGTGCGCGAGGGATTCGTGACCGTTGCCGCGGCCCGGGAGGAGTACGGCGTGGTCATAGACCCGGGGACCGGGGAGGTCGATGCGGCGGCCACGTCAGCCGAGCGCGCGGCGCGGCGGCGGACCACGATCGCCTAGCACGGCCCTCCTGATTGGGCAGGCGCGTGAGACTTCTCAGATGATGTGGAGGAGCATTTGCGATCGTTGACGGTTAGGCAGCAGGCCGCTGTGCTTGATGGCATAGACAGGCAACTGAAGCATCAGCCGGCGAGAGAAACACGACATCGGAAGCCGATGCGCCTCAATCCAGTGGCTCCCTGGGAACTACGCATCGGTAATCTGCGAGTATACTACGATGTAGAAAGGGAGCCGGAGCCTGTGGTATATGTCCGGGCCGTAGGAGCGAAGCAGCGCAACCGGGTGCGAATCGGAGGAGTGGTGATCAACCTATGAAAACGCTGGACATGGCTCACGCAACCGCCTCTCTAGCCGAGTATGCGAGGAGTGTGCGCAAGGAACCGGTGGTTGTGACGGTCCGGGGCAAGCCTGTTGCGGCGCTCGTGCCGGTAAGAAACGCGGACCTGGAGACGGTGACCCTGAGCGCCCATCCAGACTTCATCGCGCTCATCGAACGTTCTCGGCAACGGCAGAAGGCACAGGGCGGGATGTCAACCGCAGAGATGCGCCGTCGTCTGGGAATCGCGCGAAGGACTCGTCGCCGGTAACGCTGCCCCCTGCGTCGCGCCAGATACCATCGGCCTGACGGGCGCATCTCCTATGTGGATGGCATAACGCCCACCGCAGTCATATACGCCTCGAGTTCGTGGATGTTGTGCCGGCCCAGCTGCCATTTGCCGCTGCCGGGTCGTTGAATGGAAGTAGCGATCCCATGTCTGCCGTGATCCCGGTTCTCCGGGTTCGGGTGCTGAAAGAGCGGTTGGAAGATTCCGCCGGGAGGTAGAAACGTGGGCCGGCTGCCGGACGTATCGCAGCGTTATCCGGAGGTCCGCGCGCGGGAGGAGGAGTGGATATCCGACCTGCAGCGCTGGGTCCGCCAGCGGACGATCTCCAACACAGGCGAGGGGCTGGAGGAAGGTGCCGGGTACCTGGCCAGATACCTGGAGGAGGTGGGATTCGACAGCGTCACGATCGTTCCCATCGGCCGGACGCGGTGGGGCCAGGAGGCCGCCCCGGTGGTGGTGGGCCGGATGGATGCCGGCGCCGCGAAGACCCTGCTGGTCTACATGATGTACGACACCATGCCTGCCGGCGACGAACGGGCCTGGATCGCTCCGCCCTTTGAGGGGCGGATCATGAGCGCCTTCGGCTTCGACGCCGTCCTGCTGGGGCGCGGCGCCGTGAATAGCAAGGGGCCACAGGCGGCATTTCTGTCGGCGCTCAAGGTGTTGCGGAAACACGGCGCGCTCCCCGTCAATATCGTCCTGGTGGCCGAGGGTGACGAGGAGCGCATGAGCATCGGCATCCAGGAGTTCGTCGCCCGGCACGCGGACATGGTGCGGGCGGCCGACGCGGCGCTGATGGTGATGATCCAGACCCGTTCCGGGACCGCCAGGCCGGCGTTTGGCAGCGAAGGATGCCTGTACGTGGAGCTGGAGACGAGCGGCCGGGCGTGGGGGCGCGGGCCCACCGAGCACGATATCCACGGCATCTTCAAGCGGCAGGTGGACAGTCCCGCCTGGCGCCACATCCACATGCTGAGCACGATCACCGCCGACCACGGGAACACCGTTCTGATCGAGGGCTGGCGCGACGACCTGGAGCCGCCCTCGGCGGAGGACCTCCGGCGGCTGGACGCGGTCCTTCCTTACATGGATACCGAATCCATCAAGCAGGCCACGAAAGTCCGGCGGTTCATTAACGATCTGGAGGGCCGTGAGCTCCTCAGGCGCAGCCTCTACGAGCCGACGTTCAATCTGGACGGCATCTGGGGAGGTCTCACCACGCCGGGGACCGCGGGATCCATCGTCCCGCATCGCCTCGTCTCCAAGCACAACTGCCGCTACTACGCCAACCAGCGGGGCGACAGGCTCCTGCACCTGCTGCGTGCCCATCTCGACCGCCACGGGTACAGCGACGTGGAGGTCCGCGTCATCGGAGACGTGGACTGGCTGAAGCCGCGCTACGACACGGAGATCGCAGACGCCGTGTTCGCCATGTACCGCGAGTCAGGCGTGCCGTACCTCCTCCTCCCTGCGCCGGGGTTGATTGCGATGGCGCCCTACTGGCCGGCCGCGGCACTCGGAAAGCCTCCCCTCAGTCTTCCGGTGGCCAGCGGAGGCCTGGGATACGGCGCACACCAGCACGCGCCCAACGAGTACTTTGTCATCCGCGGGGACGACAGGGTCTGCGGTCTCGTAGAAGCCGTCCTGGGCCACATCCTGATCCTGGAGCGCTACGGCGGAGGGTAGGGTCCGTCGCCGCCTCGGAGAAACTGTCGCGTCGCCAGAAGTTCTTCACCAGGAAGAGGTGCTGTCCGGTCTTCAGTGTATCTAATGACCATTAGACGAACCGCTGATTCCCAGCGCTGCTGGCGGATCGGCTGTCCCGATGATCCTCGTCGCCTACGAAGCGACGTTGTGGACGGTTCGTCTCGTGGAGTAGGCGGCCTGGAGAGTCGCGAGCGGCCGTAGCGGTCACGGGACGTGCAATTTGATCAGCAGACAAAGGTGATCCCGGTGCGGACACCTCGTGGTCGGCAGAAGGGGTGACTTCCATGGTATGGCTCGCCGCGATTATCGCGTTTCTGATCCTTGCGGGTAGAGGTATTCTGCCGGGCGTTCAGCCGCTACTGACGGTAGGATCCGTAGGAATTGAATGGCCCGATATTATTGCCATTCTCATCGCTGGCGTTGCGATATATGCGCTTGCTACCGGGCAGATGTCGCCTCGTGAGGTCCTTGTCATCTTAGCCGGTATCCTTGCGGGCAAAGCGATCGGGGCCAAAAAGAAGGCGGACAAAGAGAACTCCCGTAACGGCTGAGCCGTCAGCTGCCCTTGCGAAGCAAAAGCGTACGGGGCTGATGCCGTCAAGCCATGGGCGCACACAGCTGCAATTCCCGTGGTACCCCGGCTTCACCTAATGATCGT
>JACQTN010000302.1 GCA_016210785.1 Armatimonadota bacterium | reverse complement strand
CCCTCGACCTGCTCGACCAGGCCCGCATCGACCTGGTCCGGGACGATGCCCGGGCGGCCGCCGCCGCGCCCCCCGACGAGACGGCCGGCGATGGGGGGCGTCGGGTGGCCCGGCGCGCGCTCCTGGTGGCCAACAAGCTGGACGCGCCCAACGCCGCGGGCAACCTGGAGGTCGTGGAGGACCTGTACGGCAAGCGGTTCACCATCCTGCCCGTCTCCGCCTCGATGGAGACCGGCCTGGACGAATTGCGGGCGCAGATGTTCAGGCTCCTCCACGTGATCCGCGTCTATACCAAGGCGCCGGGCCAGAAGCCCAACCTGAACACGCCGCTGATCATGAGGCGGGGCGGCACGCTGCTGGACGCCGCCCGCGAGATCCATAAAGACTTCGCCCACAATCTGAAGTTCGCCCGGCTGTGGGGGGCCAGAGTCTACGACGGCCTGATGGTGCCGCGCGAGCACGTGCTTGAAGACGGCGACGTCCTGGAGTTTCACCTCTGACCGCACGTTCTCTGACCGCACGCCCGCGGCCGCCCCGTCGAATCCCGTTTGATCAGTCCCCGTCTGGGTTCCGCGCTACCCGGGCATGGAAAGGGGTGGGACCTCAGGTATGGATGGCAGAGTGGGCCGTGAGCCGGACCGCGGAGAGGGGGCGTCGCTCCGGCCGCAGAATGTGAGGGAGAGGTTGCCCGCGAGGGAGCCACGCGATCATGCGCAAGGTCGTTTTGGGTCTGGGGACTCTCCTCCTGCTGGGCGCCAGGTTCCTGCTGGGCCGGGCGTCCGAAGCCGGGCAGGGCGAGATCAGGGATGCGCTGACCGGCCTCCTCACGCAGGGGGTCATGGACGAGATCTACACCGCGGAGCTCAAGCGCTCGACGCGCACCGGCGTGCCCTTCTCGCTGCTCCTCGTCGAAGCCGAGGGGTTTGGGAACATGGCGCGGGCCCACGGACGCCGGGGCACCGAGCGCGTGCTGACCGCCATCGGGGAGTCCCTCCGGCAGAGCGTGCGGGCCAGCGACTACGTGGGGCGCTACGGCCGGTCGCGGTTCATGGTCATTCTCCCCGAGACATGGAGCGACGACCTCACCACCATCCTTCTCCGGCTGCGCCAGCCCATCACCTGCCAGCTCCCCGACGCGAAGGAGGCTCTCGTCATCAACGCGCGAGTGGGGACCGCCACCTGGGAGCCGGGCATGGCGGACCTCATCACCGTTGCCCAGAACCGGCTGACCCACGGTCCCCGTCCCTCCAATTGAGGCGTGACGGGTTGGGGACATGGCCCGGGCAGACGTAGCGGGCGTCCCGTCCGACCTCCGCCTTGGCCTCCGCGTCAACTGGCGGCAGTTCACGCTGCTGGTGGTCGTCAACGCCTTCGTGGGTGCCATGGTGGGGCTGGAGCGCACGGGAGGTATTTGGCAAGGTTCCAGGAGGGAGGTAACAGCGAAGACCCAGGGAAGACCACTGTGCTACGCAAAGGCTGCGGCGGGATTCAACGCTGCAACCTATCCGGCGGGGGGGGGATCGTGATGGGATACGCGGTCGAGGGCCGATTGCTGGAGGCGTGCTCGTGCGGGGGGCCGTGTCCGTGTTGGGTCGGGGACGACCCGGACGGCGGGACGTGCAATACGGTCATCGCCTATCGCTACGATAAGGGCCACATCAGCGGCGTCGACGTGAAGGGGCTGACGCTGGCCCTGGTCGCGCACATCCCCGGCAACATCCTCAAAGGCAACTGGCGGGCGGCGGTGTATGTGGACAAGCAGGCCACGCCTCAGCAGAAGGAGGCGATCCTGGCCGCCCACACCGGCAAGCTGGGCGGGCCGCTGGCGGACCTGGCGCCGTTGATCGGGGAGGTGCTCGGCGTCTACGACGTGCCCATCGACTTCAACATAGTGGAGGGGAAAGGCACGATCCGCGTGGGCGACGTCGTCTCCGCGGAGATGCAGCCGTACACCGATGCGGGGGGCCGGCCGACGAAGCTGGTGGACAGCATTTTCAGCACCATCCCCGGGTCCCCGGCATATCTGGGGAAAGCCATGGCGTACCGGGTCAACATCCCGCAGCACAAGATGAAATGGGAGTTCAACGGGCGCAACGCTATCCTCGGCACCTTCAAGTTCGAGGGCTAAGCGAGGTTGGGTGGAGCGACTCTTCGCCGCTCCACCCTTCCACCGAATTCCCGACCGGGGGAGGACGCTTGGCGCGTGCCACGTGCCTGCGAGATGTTTCACTCTACCGCGCTCGCCGAGCGCACGGCGCCCCCGGGGCCCCGACTCTGGGCTGGTGGGTTCCTGCGGCACCTGAGTGATGCTCGGACTGACCCACCTGAAATCTCTGGAGCGCTCCCTGTGTGGCAGCTTGAAGGTCTCCAGAGATTTCAGGCGGGTCACTGAACCCCCTGAAATATCCGGAGACCCCTGTGGAGCGATCGGGGCGCTCGGATATTTCAGGGAGTTCACAGGCAAAGCCGGTCCTGCGCACGGAATGAGGCAGAGGCGGCCGTTTCTGGAACGTGCTCCAGGGGGCGGGAGGCGACGCCATGATCGGAGCGATGCGGACCCCCGACGATCAGCGCTGGTACCGCCTGTCCATCGCGGGCGTGGTCATCATGGCCTGGGTGGTGCTGGGACTCTGGGGCGCGTCGCCATATGCCGGGCTGCTGCAGCACCACCGGGGGACCGGGGATGGGAATCTTGCCCCTGTCCTCCGGCTGGTGCTGTTTGTCCTGGGGTGGACGCTGATGTCAGCGGCGATGATGCTGCCCGGCAGCCTCCCACTGGTCAACCTCTTCCGCAAGCTGACCCTGAACCGTCCCGATCACAGCACCCTCGTGCTGTGGTTGGGGTTGGGGTACCTGGGCACATGGGCGGTGTTTGGGGCGCTGCTATTCGTGATTGACAGGACAGTTGTCCACGCCGTGGTCGAGCGCCTCCCGTCGCTGGGGGCGGGTTCCGGGATCGCCGCGCTCACCTTGCTGGTGGCCGGGGTGTACCAGTTCACCCCGCTCAAGCATATGTGTTTGGAGAAATGCCGGTCGCCGTACTCGTTTGTGGTGGAGTACTGGCAGGGACGGCGGCCCTCCAAAGACGCGCTGCGGTTGGGTGCGAGGCACGGACTGTTTTGCGTGGGATGCTGCTGGACGCTTATGCTGCTGATGTTCGCCGTCGGCCTGGCGAACCTGGGCTGGATGCTTGTCCTCGGGGCGCTCATGGCCGCGGAGCGGACCACTCGATGGGGGCGTTACCTCACCGGCCCTCTCGGCCTGGCCCTGGTGCTCTGGGCAGTGCTCGTCCTCGCCGGCCGCCTCTCGTTCCCCGCATCCTGACCCCGAGGCCGGCCCCGGGGTCTCCCGACCCGCGGGCAGGAGGCCGTCCGCGCGCACCGTACACTTCCAGAAGACGAGGCGTGACGGCAGCAGAGGAATCCATGGCCCGCTACCGGTTCGTGACCACCTGGCGCGTCCGCGCGGCCATCGAGGCCGTCTGGGACGCCATCTACCACTCCGAGCGCTGGCCGACCTGGTGGAAGGGCGTCGAGCAGGTCACCGAGCTGCAGCCCGGCGACAAAGACGGGGTCGGCAGCGTGCGGCGCTACGTGTGGAAGAGCACGCTGCCCTACCGCCTGGTCTTCGACATGCGCGTCACCCGTGTCGAGCGGCCCGTGGTGCTGGACGGTGAGGCGTTCGGCGAGCTGGAAGGCACGGGGAAGTGGCGTCTCTCCCACAGTGACGGCGTGACCACCGTCGAGTACGTCTGGGATGTCCGCACCACCAGGGCGTGGATGAACTTCCTGGCGCCCATCGCCCGACCCATCTTCGCGTGGAACCACGACGTGGTGATGCGCTGGGGTGGGGAGGGGCTCGCCCGCCTGCTGGGCGCGGAGTTGACCTCCGGTGGAGGGCGGTAGTCGAAGCCCCGCCGGAATCCCGCGTTCCTCCCGAAACCATCCCCGCGGCCGCGCCGAGGCACGCGCCTGCCCACCGCGACGTGCGCCACTCCCCTGCAAGGTGTGGGGGGGGCGGTTTGGTGGTCCCGGCGAACTTTCGGACCGGCTGGTAGGATGAGAGGGTGGGGACGGCACGCGCCATGGCATGGTCCCAGAAGCATCTGGAGATGGTGCTCCAGCAGATTCCCCCGCATCCTCGGCCGCGCCGGGACCTGGAGCAGTACGCCACGCCCGCGCCGCTGGCGGCGGAGCTGCTGCACGCCGCCGCGTTGGAGGGCGACATCGAAGGCCGATCAGTGGCCGATCTGGGGTGCGGCACCGGGGTGCTGGCCATCGGCGCGGCGCTGCTGGGCGCGCATCCGGTCTACGGGGTGGACGTAGACCCCGACGCGGTGGCGGTGGCACGGGAGTGGGCGGCGCGGCTCCAGGTGGCCGTGGAGTTCCAGGTCGCGGACGTCGACGTCTTCGGTGTGAAGGTGGACACCGTGGTCCAGAATCCCCCCTTCGGCGACCGGCCCGGCCACGGCGATGTGCCGTTTCTTCTCAAGGCCCTGGAGGTGGGGCGCGTCGTCTACACGTTCCACGACGCCAAGGCTTACGATTTCGTGACGGAGGCGGTCAGGGGCCGGGCGACCATCGCGTGGAAGCGGACCCGGCCGTTTCCGATCCCGCGCGTCTTTGCCTTCCACCGGCGCGAGCGCAAGATGATCGAGGTGGTGCTCCTGCGGCTGCTGGCCACCCCACCGGATGGAGACAGACGGTGAACGCTGTGCCCCGTCTGCTCGGCCTGAGCGCCCTGGGGCTCGTGCTCAGCGCCTACGTCTGGTACAGGCAGGTGACCCCCGGCCCGGTGATCTGTATCGGCCGGAGCTGCGCGGCAGTCATCCGCAGCCGTTATGGGCGGCTGCTGGGCATCCCCAACGGCGCGCTGGGCGTCGCCTACTTTGGCGGGCTGCTGGGGGCATCCGCCGCGCTGGCCGCCGGCGCCCCGCGGGTGCTGATCTGGCCCATGGTTGTTGCGGTGGTGATCGCCACCGTGCTCTACGCATACCTCACCTATCTCCAAGTTGCCGTGCTCCGGGCGCTGTGCAGCTGGTGCCTGCTGTCGGCGGCGGCCAGCCTGCTGATTCTGATCGAGCTGGTCAGGATGCTGTGACCGCATGGGGGTAGCCGCGTCGGCGCGGGTCGAGACCGGTATCGTTTTGGCCGGCGGCCAGAGCGCGCGCATGGGCCGGCCGAAGGCCCTGCTGGAGATCGGCGGGCGCCGGCTGATCGACCGGGTCGTGGAGGTATTGCGCGATCTCTTCCCCGAGGTCATCCTGGTCACCGGCGCGCCAGAACCGTATCTCTCGCTGGGCCTGCAGATTGTCCCCGACGCGCTGCCGGAGCGCCGGTCGCTGGTCGGTGTCTACTCCGGGTTGCTGGCGACCTCGGGCACTCACGCCTTCGTCTGCGCCTGCGACCTGCCGTTCCTCAACGGCGATCTCATCCGGTACATGTGCGCCCTGCTAGGCGAACAGGTATCGGCGTGGGACGCTGTCGTGCCCCACTGCCGCGGGGAGCACGAGCCGCTGCACGCCGTCTACGGCAAGGGATGCCTGGAGGCGATGCGCCGCACGATCGACGCCGGCCGGCGCAACACCGCGTTCTTCGGTGAGGTGCGTGTGCGCGAGGTCACGGAGGATGAGGTGGCCCGGTTCGACCCACGCTTCCTGTCCTTCGTCAACGTCAACACCCCGGGGGAGTATGAGGAGGCCCGCCGCATCGCGGCGAAGGAAGACGGATGACGTAGAACGACGGCGCCCGGGCTCCGGCCCGGGCGCCGTCACACGACCCTGCCCCTCGGAATGTCAGGACCTGCGGCCCCGGCCCCGGGCACCCTCCGCGGCGTGCTGGCGCTCGTGCCGCTTCGTCCGGCGCCGGTCCCGGAGGGCAATCCACGCCCATCCTACCGCCCCGCCCAGGATCAGCGGCGGCCACAGCGACACGCGCAGCGCCGCGTCCCAGTCCCCGGGGATCTGCTCCACCATGACGCCGGCGATCATGCCCCGCACCTGCGCGGGCAGCTCGTACCACCGGCTGAACCGCCGGCCGATCACCTCGGCGATGGTCAGCACCGCGGCGGCCCCGATGAGCGCCAGCATGAGGAGGCGCGCGTAGTCCCACCATCCCTCAAAGGGGTCCTTCTTCTTCCCCTTGCGGTGGATGGCGGGCGCGTACAGCTCGTAGCGCCCGGGCTCCACGTCGGGGGGCGCGTAAACCACCAGGCTCTCGGGCGGATGGGTGGAGACCTCCGCGGTGAGCCAGGCGTCGCCGGTCGCCAGCACGGCGTTGACCAGCAGGCCGATGAACGCAACGGTGCGCAGCGCCGGAGGGCCGCCCAGCAGCAGCAGGCCGGCGACGAAGAGGAGCGCCGGGGGCACCAGCAAGAAGATCACGAAGCGGTCCCGGGACACCGGGCCGCGCGCCACCGCGTGAAAGGGAAAGGTACCCGGCGCCCAGCCGCGATGGAACGCCGCGCCGCGGCCCACGATCAGCGCCACCAGGGCATGGAGCCCCTCGTGCAGGATCACGGCGGCCGCGATTACCGCAATCACCTGCACCGCGCCCGGCACGCCGCGCAGCGGCAGTGGCGGCGCCAGCCGGAGGGCAGGGTCGCCGTGGTAGAGCGCGCCCAGCCCGGCGAACAGCCAGCCCGACAGGAAGAGGACGGCGCCCGCCAGCACGGCCCAGTCCGGGACGCGGCCGCGCAGCGGCCACTCGTCCATCCGGACGTAACCGCGGGGAAGAGAACGCGTGGTCGTCATGTCGCAGGGAGGATTCACGCCGCCATTACGTAATTCCTGCTCATCGGTGCTGCAGTATGCGATTGCGGTCGAGAGTGCCGCCTGGGCTGGGTGGCTGAAGCCAGTGAGTGGGGAACGTTGACCCACCCCAGAGATTCGCAAGCGGCGCGCATTTCCGGTGACCCCCTCAAAACAGCCAGAGACGGCTGCTTGAGCACCGGGGTCCCCGAGGCTGTTTCGAGGGGGTCAGGGGACCGCGGGTCGAGGCCGAGGACGAAGTGGGAGGGAGACCATGGACGACGTGAAGGTCGTGCTGCCCGAGAGCGAGATCCCGAAGGCCTGGTACAACATCCTGGCCGACATGCCGGTGCCGCTGGATCCGCCGCTGCACCCCGGCACCAAGCAGCCCATCGGTCCCGACGCGCTGACGCCCATCTTCCCGATGGAGCTCATTCTGCAGGAGGTGAGCCGTGAGCGGTGGATCGAGGTCCCGCGGCCGGTGCGCGACGTCTACCGGCTGTGGCGGCCCACCCCGTTGTACCGGGCGCGGCGGTTGGAGAAGGCGCTGGACACGCCGGCCCGCATCTACTACAAGTACGAGGGCGTGAGCCCCGCGGGGAGCCACAAGCCCAACACCGCGGTCGCGCAGGCCTACTACAACAAGCGTGCTGGCGTCACGCGCATCGCGACCGAGACGGGCGCGGGCCAGTGGGGCTCAGCGCTCGCCATGGCCACGACCTTCTTCGGGCTCCAGTGCAAGGTCTACATGGT
>JACQTN010000313.1 GCA_016210785.1 Armatimonadota bacterium | reverse complement strand
TGTCGAACGTGCCCGCCGTGGGTTCGGCGAGCGCGGCAACATGGCGTGGCCCGGAAAAACGTAACACGTGCCGGCGAAGGGCCTCCCCCGGTCGGACACATGGTGGAGGGTGAAGTGGCCAGAGCCACTTCACCCAACCTTGCCGGCTAGACGTTCCTGCTACTGCCGGATCCACCACTTGTGCAGCCAGTAGATGTTGATCCGGAAGTGGGAGGGCAGAACGCCCTGCAGCCGCTTGGACGTGGCGTTGATCTCCTTGGGGTGGTAGGTGAAGATCACCGGCTGCTCGTCCTGCGCCAGCTCCTGGAACTTCCAGTAGATCTGGCGGCGCCTGGCCGGATCGCTCTCCGCCTGGCCCGCCTCCAGCAGCCGGTCCGCCTCCTCGTTGCGCCACACGCCGTAGTTGGCGCCGGCCATGGCCACGCTGGAGTGGAAGTAGTTGAACAGGTCGGGGTCGGGCACTGTGATCCAGGAGTTCAGCAGCGCCTCGTAGGCGCGCGGGATCACGCGCGCGGTCTGCACCTGGCCGTGCTCCAGCGGCTCCAGGATCGCGTCCACGCCGATGCCCTGCCAGTTGTCTTTGGCGATGGCACCCATGGCCAGGTGGTCAGCGGTCTTGAAGGTGGTGAGCTTGAAGCGCAGCGGGGTGCGCCCGCGGCCGTCGCCCAGGTCCTTCTCCACGACCCCGTCGCCATTGGTGTCGGCCCACCCCGCCTCCCGCAGCAGCGCCTTCGCCTTGGAAGGATCCAGCGGGAACGGCCGCACCCGCGTGTTATAGAACTCGCCCAGCGCCGGCCCGATGGGGCTCGCGGCCATCACCCCATAGTTCAGCACGCCCACCTCCAGGAGCGCCCGGCGGTTGAGGCCGTAGGCCAGCGCCTGACGCACCTTCTTGTCCTGGAACATCTTCAGATTTTGGTTGGGCGCGATGAAGTCGTAGCGCGGGAGGTCAAAGAAGAGGAGGTTGAGGTTGGGATCGCCCTGGATCGTCCGGAGCGCCAGCGCGGGCAGCGTGATGAAGTCCAGCCCGCCCGCCTTCATCTGCGCCACCGCGGTGTTGGGGTCCGGGATGATCTTGATGACCACCCGGTCCGCCAGCGGCCGGCCGCCGTGGTAGCCCTCGTAGCGCTCCAGCATCACGTACTCGGCGGGCTTGTACTCCCGCAGCTTGAAGGGCCCGGTGCCGACGGGGTTGCGCTTGTTGAAGTCCGCGTTGGTGTTGACGTCCTTGCCCTGCAGCGCGTGCTTCGGGACGATCCCCGCGTACCAGTACAGCCACGACAGCAGCGTCACGTACGGCCGCGCCAGATGAAAGCGCACCGTGTGCGGGTCTACCACCTCCACCCGCTGCACCGGCCCGTAGTTGCCACGCAGCGTGGTGTTGGTCTTGGGATCCTTGATGAGGTCGATGGTGAACTTCACGTCCTCCGCCGTAAAGGGCTTGCCGTCGTGCCACTTCACGTCCTTGCGCAGATAGAAGGTGTAGGTCTTCCCGTCGGGGGAGACGTCCCACCGTTCCGCCAGGTTGGGCAGCGGCTTGCCCGTGGCGTCAGGCTTGGTCAGCGCGTCGAAGATGATCGCACTGGTCCAGTAGGACGAGACGCCCAGCGCGATGACCGGGTTCATCACCGGGTCGCTGGTCATGGTGATGTTGATGACGCCGCCCGGGCGAGGCTGGTCCGCGGGCGCGGCCAGGCTCAGCCCAGCCAGCAGTGCCAGCATCGTCACGGCGGCGGTGACCGCCGTCACGCGGTGCACGAGAACTCGGTGGCGCATGTCCTCTCCCCCTCCATTGAGATGTCTCCGCCTCGCGACTGCCGTATGCTCCACAGCTACCCCCCCTATCCCGCCACAGCACTCCGCATCACGTCCTGCCGACTCGCGCGCGTCTTTCCTGCCCCGTCTGCCTCTCCTCTGACCCGCACGCCGCTGGCTCCCGTGTCTTGCCCGCTGCACGCTGCCGGGCTGCGCCGGGCCACCGGTCACCGCGTGCGCGGGTCCAGGGCGTCCCGCAGCCCGTCGCCGAAACTGTTGAACGCCAGCACCGTGACCAGAATCATGCACCCCGGCCAGATGGCCAGTTGCGGCGCCATCCAGATGTAGGACTGGGCGTTGAAGAGCATGTTGCCCCACGTCGGGGTGGGCGGCTGGATGCCCAGGCCCAGAAAGCTCAGCGCCGACTCGGTCAGGATCGCGTACGCCACGCCCAGCGTGGCCTCCACCATCACCGACGACGCGGCCTGCGGCAGGATGTGGCGCACGATGATGCGGGTGTCTGTGGCGCCCTGCGCCCGCGCCGCCAGGACGAACTCCTGTACCTTCCAGCGGAGGAACTCCCCGCGCACCACGCGGGCTGCCCGCATCCACGACGTCAACCCGATCACCACCACCACCGTCCGCGCGCCGCCGCCGAAGAGCGACACCACGGCCAGCAGGAAGAAGAAGAGCGGCAGCGCCAGCACCGCGTCGGTGAAGCGCATGAGCAGCCCGTCGATCCACCCTTCGAAGTAGCCACTGCTGGCGCCGATCAGCGTGCCGATGCAGACGGCGATACTCAGGGCGACCAGGCCGATGGTCAGTGACACGCGGCCGCCGTAGAGGATGCGCGCCAGGATGTCCCGCCCCACGTCGTCGGTGCCCAGCGGGCGCCCGGGCCCCGGCGCCATGAGCCGGTTCGGAGGATCGACCGCGTACGGGTTGCGCGGGTAGGCGACCGGACCCACAACCGCCACCACGTAGAGCGCGACCAGGACGATCAGGCTCGCGTAGGC
>JACQTN010000307.1 GCA_016210785.1 Armatimonadota bacterium | reverse complement strand
GCGTGTATGGGGGCGCGTTCGGCGTGACCGACGGCCTGCTGGCGGAGTTCGGGGAGGAGCGGGTGCGTGATGCGCCCATCTCCGAGGCGGCCCTGGCTGGCTGCGCCATCGGGGCCGCGCTCACCGGGCTCCGGCCGGTCCTGGAGATCCAGTTCATGGACTTCATCACCCTGTGCATGGAGCAGCTCGTCCTCCAGGGCGCCAAGATGCGGTACATGTTTGGCGGCAGGGCGCGCGTGCCGATGGTGCTGCGCACGCCCGGGGGGTCGGGCACCGGCGCCGCGGCGCAGCACTCGGAGAGCCTGGAGGCGTGGTTTACCCACGTCCCCGGCTTGAAGGTGGTGGCGCCCTCCACGCCCGCCGACGCCAAGGGGCTGCTGCTGGCCAGCATCCGCGACGACAACCCGGTCATCTTCATGGAGCACAAATTGCTGTACCGCACCCGCGGGCCCGTGCCGGAGGAGCCGTACGCGGTGCCGCTGGGGCAGGCGGACGTGAAGCGCGAGGGAACCGATGCCACCGTCATCTCCACGTCGGTGATGGTGCCGCGCGCCCTGGCCGCGGCGCGGCGCCTGGAGGAGGAGGGCATCAGCGTCGAGATGGTGGACCCGCGGTCGCTGCGGCCGCTGGACACCGACACGATCCTGGCGTCGGTGCGCAAGACGGGCCGCGCCGTCGTCGTGTACGAGGCGGTGAAGACGGGCGGCATCGGCGCGGAGATCGCCGCGCGCATCGCGGAGAGCGACGCCTTCTTTCACCTGGAGGCGCCTATCGTGCGCCTGGGCGGCCAGGAGTGCCCCATCCCCTATAACCGCGGCCTGGAGCGGGCCGCGGTCCCGCAGGAGGAGGACATCGCCGCCGCGGTCCGGCAGGTCATGGCGGCGTGAGCGCACGGACGCCGTTCATCCCCGTCATCCTTCCCAGGTTCGGCATGACGATGGAAGAAGGCACCATCGTGCGCTGGCTCCGCGCGGAAGGCGAGATGGTAGAGAAGGGAGAGCCGATCGCGGAGGTCGCCACCGACAAGGTGAACATGGAGGTGGAGGCGCCGGCTTCAGGGATCCTGCGCGGCGTCCGCGCGCAGCCGGGGGATACGGTGTCGGTCACACACGTGATTGCCTACATCACCGGCCCCGGTGAAGAGGTGCCGGACACGCGGTCGGTCCTCCCCGCGTCACCACCGCCGGTTCCGGCGTCACCACCCGGGGGAACCGGTGAGGCGGCGACCGGACCGGGGGTGCCGCGTGGTGCCGCCGGTGCCGCGGCGCGGGAGGACGCGCCCTCCACCACCGCCGCCACGCCCGTGGCCCGGCGTCTGGCCAAAGAGGCGAGGCTCGACCTGTCCGCCGTCACGGGCACCGGCCCCGGCGGCCGCATCACGGAGGCCGACGTGCGCGCGGCGCTGGCGGGCGGCGCTGTACCCTCACCTGCCGCACTTCCCGTGACACCCGCGGCGCCTTCACTCTCCGCACCTGCCGGCTCGCCCGCGTCCTCCCGTATGCCGCTGTCGCACCGCCGGCGCGTCATCGCCGAGCGCATGTCGCGAAGCGCCCGCGACATCCCACACATTTACCTGATGCGCGACGTGGACATGTCCGCGGCCGGGGCGGCGCGGGGCGCCGCATCCTATACGGCGGTGGTGATGTGGGCCGCGGCGCGCGCCCTGCGGACGCACCCGCTCATGCGGGCCTCGCTGGAGGGCGACGCGGTGGTGGTGCATGAGGGCGCACACGTGGGCGTGGCGGTGGACACCGGCGAGGGGCTGATCGTACCCGTCGTGCGGGACGCCGACGCGAAGGATCTGGCGCGCCTTCACCAGGAGATCGAGGACATGGTCCATCGCGCCCGCCAGGGCCGGCTCGCTCTGGACGACGTGACGGGCGGCACCTTCACGATTTCCAACCTGGGCAT
Source organism: Armatimonadota bacterium (assembly GCA_016210785.1). Classification (GTDB taxonomy): domain Bacteria; phylum Sysuimicrobiota; class Sysuimicrobiia; order Sysuimicrobiales; family JACQTN01; genus JACQTN01. Next base: position 6,015 of record JACQTN010000307.1, on the reverse strand, counting down.
GTTCGGCGTCGACGCGTTCACAGCGCTGATCAACCCGCCCCAGTCTGCCCTGCTGGCGGCGGGCGCCGTCCGCCCGCGGCCGTGGGTGGTGGGGCAGGCGCTGGGCGTGCGCCCGGTGTGCACGCTGACGCTGGCGGTGGATCACCGCATCGCCGACGGCGCCGCGGGCGCGCGCTTCCTCGGCGACGTGTGCCGGGCGCTGGAGGCGATGCCCGCGTAGGCGGTCGCCCGCTCCGCGCGCCGGGCCCCGCGGTGGCACGGTGCGATCCTGGCAGGGAGGAACGCCCCACCCTGGCGCCGCCGGCAGGCGCGACACGCGTGCGCCGCGAAGCAACCAGGCGTGATGGTTACCGGGGCGCTGTGCGTGTGTCTGGACGCGGTGTTCGGGGACGCGGGCCCGCTCGAAGCGCTGGCCTGGATCGCGGCGCTGGGGCTGCGCCGGTTCGAGTTCTGGGACTGGCGCCCTCGGGACGTGGACGCGCTCGCGCGCCGGGCGGGCGACCTCGGCCTGGAGGCCGTGATCTTCAGCGGCAACACCTTCGACGAGCCGCTGGTGGATGCGGACGCCCACGGGCGCGCCCTCGACCATTTCGCGCGCTCCCTCCAGGTGGCGCGCCGCCTCGGCGTCCGTCTGCTCGTCGCCCACGTGGGGTATGCCGTGGCGGGACGCAGCCGCGCCGAGCAGTGGACCGCGGCGGTGGCCGGGCTGCGTCGGGCGGGGGCGCTGGCCGCGGCGTCGGGCGTCACGCTGGCGGTGGAGCCGCTGAACTCGGCGGTGGACCACCCCGGCTACTTTCTCGACACCCTGCCCGGCGCGGTGCGGTTGATCGACGAGGTTGGCCATCCCGCCGTGCGCCTGCTGCTGGACGTCTACCACATGCGGGTGATGCACGAGGACCTTCTGGAGCGGCTTCCCGCGGTGGTGGGGAAGACCGTCCACGTCCACGTCGCTGACGTGCCGGGGCGGAGGGAGCCGGGCACCGGCGCCATCGCGTGGCCGGAGGTGCTGCGGTTCCTGCGCGGGGACGGCTACCGTGGAGCGATCGGGCTCGAGTGCTGGCCCTCGCAGTCGTCCTCAGAAGCGCTCCGGCGCAGCGCGGAAGTCTTGCGGCCGTAACCCCGGCGGTCGACGCGGCGCGGATGCCGGCACGATGACGCCAGTCAACCCTCGAGATGGCGGAAGGTGTAGGTAGGGAAGATAGCCCGAGGCGCGGGCGGCAAGGATGGCAGGCGCGATGACCGGGCAGCGCACCGCGTTTCAGAAGTGGGGCTGGCAGCGCAGGACACGCGGCTGCGCCTTGGCGCCGATGGGTGACGCGTGAGCAGCGGCGGTCCTCCGCCATCTCGGGCGCGCGGCGGCCTCCGGGCAGGCTTCATGCTCGCGCCGGTCCTGGCCGCGCTCACGCTGGCCCTGGCGAGCGTTCCCGGCGGTGCGCTGGCGCAGTCCGCGGACGATCTCTTCCGCGAGGGCGAGGCGTTGTACACCGGGCAGCAGTTCGCGCAGGCGGCGGAGAGGTTTGCCGCCGCGCTGCGCTTCCGTCCCAACGATCCCTATATCATGGTGTGGCTCGGGTACGCGTTGCTCTCTTCGTGCGACTACCAGCAGGCGCTGGCGACGCTGACGCGGGCGCTCCCGCTGCTGCCGCCCGGGACGCGCTACCACGCCATGGCGGCCGACGGCCTCGTGATGGCGCGCTCGCGGAACCTGACGATCTGCGCGGGGACGGCGCAGCAGCGGCCCACGGCGCCGCCGCAGGGATCACAGGCGCCGGCGCCGCCACCCGCTCCGCCAGAGCCGGCGCCGCGCGCGCAACCGGCACAGCCCTCCCCCCCGGCACCGCACCCCCGGGTGAGTCTCTCCGATCGGGTGCGGGGCGGTGAGCCTTCGCAGCAGGCGGAGCAGCCCGCATCGCCGGCATCGCCGCCGTCCCAGGCCGGACCGCAGGCGCCGCCATCCGCGCCGCTTCAGCTGGCGCCGGCCGCGGTGCCGTCCTCTCCGACCGCCCCGCGGCCCTCCCCGGCCACCCCACCGGGGCCGAGGCAGCCGCCGGTCCTCTCTCCCGGCGCCCGCCTGGAGCAGCCCGTGCTGGCGGTGGGAGACTCCTTCACGTTCCGGTGGAGCAGCACCGACGAGGTGCCGGTGCTGCCCTTCATCTCCGAGCCGTGCGAGTGTGAAGGCGAGTCGGTGCTGACGCTGTCGCGGATCGGAACGTACCAGGCACAGCGGTCCTACTTCTTCACCGCGCAGCACACCACCACCAACGAGCGCAACCGGGTGCGGTCGCGGCGCTACAGCACCACCATCGTGTACAGCCTTCACCTGGAGCGCCTGGCGGTCTTTTCGGAGGGCGGCGAACTGCTCCAGTCTTTCGACGCCAACCGCTTCCGGTGGCCCATGACGCCCGGCGCGCAGCATAGCCAGCGCGGCACCTTCCGGTTCCTGCCGCGCGGGTCCAGCGAGATGTGGGGGACCATCTTCCACATCGTCGTGGAGATCGGCAGTCCCGCCTTGCTGCGCCTCCCCGGCCCGGTCGGCGAGATCCCCGTGGTGCCGGTGATCTCGAAGGTGGAGAACGCCACGGTCTCCCAGCACCGCGTGGAGGTCGAGGAGTACTTCTCGCCTGCGGTCAGGTTCTGGGTACGGGGGAGCTTCAAAGAGCAGCTCCCGGGCGGCAGGGCCGCTTCGTCGTGGTACGTCCTGAGCGGCTACGCGGTGAGGCGCTAGCCCGCGTCCGTGGGCACCGTTACCGATTCGATGTCCTCATCTCAGGTCCGCGATCTCCGCCGCCTGGCCCGGTTGCACGGGGCGCAGGTCTCCTACTACGATGCCACCGGACGCCTGCGGCACGCGTCTCCCGACGCGTTGATGGCGGTGCTGCGGGCGCTGGGGGCGCCGCTGGAGCGGCCCGACGATATCCCGGCGGCGCTGTTGCACCGCCGGCGTGCTCTGTGGGCGCGCGTCGCCGGGCGCGTGGCCGTGGCGTGGGAGGGCGGCCCTGCGGTCCTGCTCCTCCGCCTGCCCGCGGCGTCGGCGGACGCGGCCGTGCGCTGTGCGCTGGAACTGGAGACCGGCGAGGTGCGGCGCTGGCACGTCGACCTGAGAGGGATCCCGGCGGCGGGCGCGGCGGAGGTGGACGGTGTCCGCCATGTGCGAAAGCGACTGGTGCTGCCCGGCGGGTTCCCCTGGGGCTATCACCGGCTGCGGCTGGAAACGCGCACGGCGCGGGGGCCGGAGACCGTTGAGACGCTGGTCATCTCCGCGCCGGCGCGGGCGTGGGCGCCGCCCGCGCCGGCGCGTCCGGACTGGGGCGTCTTCCTTCCGCTGTACGCCCTGTGGTCGGCGCGCAGCCGGGGAGGCGGCGACCTGGCCGATCTGGAGGCGCTGGCGGACTGGGTCGCGGGGTTCGGCGGCGGCGTGGTCGGCACTCTGCCGCTGCTGGCCTGCTTTCTCGATGCGCCCTTTGAGCCCAGCCCGTACGTGCCGGCGAGCCGAATCTTCTGGAACGAGCTGTACCTGGACCTGACGCGCATTCCGGAACTGGAGCGGTGCCCGGCTGCGCGGGCACGGCTCGACGCCGCGGACCTGCGCGCGGAGATGGAGACGCTGCGCGGCGGGCCGCTGGTGGACTACGGGAGACTCGCCGCGGCGCAGCGCGGCGTGCTGGAGGAACTGGCCCGCTGCCTGTTCGCGGGGGACTCCCTGCGCCGCCGCGAGTTCCAGGACTTTATCCGGTCGCATCCGCCGGTGGAGGACTACGCCCGCTTCCGCGCCGCGTGCCTGCGGCAGGCCGCGCCGTGGCCGGCGTGGCCGGAGCGGATGCGCGGCGGCGTGCTCGACCCCGGCGACTACGACGAGTCCGCGGCACGCTACCACGCGTACGTGCAGTGGCTGGCCCACCAGCAGATCCACGCGCTGGCGGAGGCGGCACGGGCGAAGGGTGTGCAACTGTACTTCGACCTGCCGCTGGGCGTCCACGCGGACGGCTACGATGTATGGCGCCGGCGCCCGCTCTTTGCCTCCGGCGTCTCGGGGGGCGCGCCGCCCGATGCCTTCTTCGTGAAGGGGCAGAACTGGGGATTCCTGCCCCTGCATCCAGAGAAGATCCGCGACGACGGGTATGCGTATCCCGGCGCCTGCGTGCGCCACATTCTTGCCCACGCCGGCATCCTGCGCATTGACCACGTGATGGGGTTGCACCGCCAGTTCTGGATTCCCCACGGGATGGAGGCGCGCGAGGGCGTGTACGTGCGGTATCCAGCGGAGGAACTGTACGCGGTCATCACCCTGGAGTCGCACCGGCACCGTGCCCGGATCGTCGGGGAAGATCTGGGCACGGTGCCGGCGGGGGTGCGGGAAGCGATGGTCCGGCACAACGTGGCGGGGATGTACGTGGCGCAGTTCCAGTTCCCCGCCGCACCGGGCCAGGCGATGGGGTCGGTGCGGGAGGATGCCGTGGCCAGCGTCAACACCCACGACACGGCCACGTTCGCCGGCTTCTGGGACGGTCTCGACATCGACGACCGGCTGGACCTGGGGCTGCTGGACGAGACCGGCGCCGCCGGCGTGAGGCAGCACCGGGAGGCGACGCGCCGGGCGCTAGTGGAGTTCCTGGCGCGGGAAGGGCGGCTGCAGGGCGCGGCCGCAGCACTGCACGGCGTGCCGTCCCTCGACGTGCTGCGCGCCTGCCTGGCGCACCTGGCGGCGGGCCCGGCCGGCCTGGTGCTGGTGAACCTGGAGGACCTGTGGGGCGAGCCCCGTCCGCAGAACGTCCCCGGCACCTGGCAGGAGCGCCCCAACTGGCGGCGTAAGGCAGGCTATGCGTTCGAGGAGTTTTGCCGCATGCCCGAAGTGGTGGAAACGCTGCGGGAGATGGCGCGTCTGCGGCGGCCCGACCGTGCGGACGGTGGCGGATGATCACCATCTGCCGGCCGGAACCGGGGGCCGAGCCGGCGCGGGAACCGGTGGCGCTGCGGCAGGAATGGGGGATCAATGGCTGAGGGTGCACAGGACAGTATCAGCGGACGCGCGCAGGCGTCGGGGCGCACGCCTGCGGTGCGCCATGACGTGACGCTCCTCGCCGCCGACGATCTCTATCTCTTCAACGAGGGAAGCCATCTCCGCCTCTACGAGAAGATGGGCGCACACCCGCTCACCAGCGATGGCGCGGAGGGGACATACTTCGCGGTGTGGGCGCCCGATGCGGCCAGCGTCTCGGTGATCGGCGACTTCAACGGCTGGAACCCCGACGCCCACCCGCTGCGGCCGAGGGAGCACTCCGGGATCTGGGAGGGCTTCGTCCCCGGCGCGGGCCGGGGCCACGCCTACAAGTACCACGTGGTCTCGCGCTTCCACAACTACCGGGTGGACAAGGCCGACCCGTTTGGATTCCGCCACGAAGTGTCCCCGCGCACCGCGTCCATCATCTGGACGCTGGACTACCCGTGGGAGGACGGCGAGTGGATGGCGGGGCGGCGCGCCCGCCACGCGCTGGACGCGCCGATGACCATCTACGAAGTGCACCTGGGATCGTGGCGGCGCATCCCGGAGGAGGGCAACCGGCCGCTCACCTACCGCGAGGTGGCGCCGCTGCTGGCCGATTACGCGGCAGACATGGGCTTCACCCACGTGGAACTCCTGCCGGTGATGGAGCATCCCTTCTACGGGTCGTGGGGCTACCAGACCACCGGCTACTTCGCACCCACGGCCCGCTACGGCACGCCGCAGGACTTCATGTTCCTCATCGACACCCTGCACCGGCGCGGCATCGGCATCATCCTGGACTGGGTCCCGTCCCACTTCCCCACCGACGCCCACGGCCTCGGCTTCTTCGACGGCACGCACCTGTACGAGCATGATGACCCGCGGAAAGGGCTTCATCCGGATTGGGACAGCTTCATCTTTAACTACGACCGCAACGAGGTGCGTAGCTTCCTGATGAGCAGCGCGATGTTCTGGCTCGAGAGGTACCACGCCGATGGGTTGCGAGTGGATGCTGTAGCCTCGATGCTCTATCT
>JACQTN010000312.1 GCA_016210785.1 Armatimonadota bacterium | reverse complement strand
GGGCCCGGCCCAGGTTGGTGTGCAGGATAATCCCGGTGGCGTTGATGGCGCGCTGCAGCGTGAGCCGCGACCGCCGGACCAGCAGCGCGGCGGCCTCCGTCACCAGCGCGCCCAGCGACAGATCCAGGCCGTCCGGGTCGGTGCCCGCCAGGATCTCGCGCCGCCTGGCGTCGATCACCTCGCGAGCACAGGCCACGATGAGGACCCGGGCGTGGTCACCGCACGCCCCCGCCTCCTCCATGCCGGCCACCAGACGGTCCACCTGGGGGAGCCGGCGCAGCACGGCGGCCCGGTCCACGGATCCTACCTCAGGGTGATCCCCAGCACCGCGCCCAGCACGACCAGGACGCCGATGGCGATGACCACGCGCACCAGGTCGCGGCGCGCCCAGTGCACGATCGTCTCTTCCGTCCAGGTGGTGGTCGCCGTGCTCTGTGCCGCGGCGGCGACGCGCAGCCGCGTGCCGCAGTTCTGGCAGACGATCTTGCCCGCCGCGTTCTCAGTCCCGCACTTGGGACAGCGCATGATGGTTCCTCCTTGTCGTGTAAAGCGTCACGCGTGTGGCGCGATACCCTCTAGCGGGCAAGGTTGGCTGAAGTGACTTTACGCCACTCCAGCCTCCACCTTATGCCCAGCCGGGGGAGGCCCTTCGCCTCCCCCACGAACCCCCACCCGCGACGGTGGGGTACCCTACATATGGGTGATGCTCGGGCTCGGCTCAGCCGGCCCTGCGCATGCACGCAATGCGGATTTCCGAGACACACACCTACGAGCCGGCCGGCAGCATGCCGTGCGCGGCCGCCCGCGCCTTGAGCCGGTCCAGCATCTCCGCAGGGACGTACTGGCTGCCCAGCGGCACCCGGCCTCCGATGTCCGCGCCGTGGAAGTCGGAGCCGCCGGTGACCACCAGGCCGTAGCGCTCCGCCAGGCTGAGATAGTACTTGGTTTCGCCGGGCGAGTGCTCGGGATAGTATGCCTCGATGCCTTCCAGGCCAGCCTCCACCAGCGCGGGAATCATCTCGTTGCGCGCCGCGGGGCCCGGGTGGGACATCACGGGGATGCCCCGCGCCTGCCGGATCACCGCCACCGCCTCGAACGGCGTGAGGCGGACGCGCTCCACGTAGGCGGGGCAGTTGCGGCCGATGTACTTCCGGAACGCCTCCTCCATGGACGCCACGTGCCCGGCCTCGATGAGGGCGCGCGCCACGTGGGGCCGCCCGACGCTGCCGTCGTGCGCCAGGGCCAGGACGCGGCCGAAGTCCACGGCCATGCCGAGGCCGTTCAGCTTGACCACCATCTGCCGGGCACGCTCCCATCGCATGCCGCGTCGTTCCCGCAGGAACCGCTGCAGGTCCTCGCGGCGGTGGTCGATGTAGTAACCCAGGATGTGCACCTCCGAGCCGGCCACGTCGGTGTTCAGCTCAACCCCCGGGATCACCTCGACGCCCAGCCGGCGCCCGGCCTCCATGGCCTCGTCGACGCCGTCGGTGGTGTCGTGGTCGGTGACGGCCAGCACGCCCACCCGACGCCGCACCGCCTCCTCGATCAACCGGGTGGGGCTGAGCAGCCCGTCCGACGCCGTGGTGTGGGTGTGCAGGTCGATTCGCATTGGCTAGCCGGTCAAGGTGGGGCGGAGTGGCTCTGTGCCACTCCACCCTTCACCATGTGTCCGATGGGGGAGGGCCTTCCCCCGGCACGTGCTAGATTCTTGCGAGGTGCGCCGTGCTACCGCGCGGCACGTGCAACTTTCGTGCGAGGTGCGCCGCCTCACCGCGCTCACCCACACACGGCGCACCGACTCACGGCGCCCCGGCCCCCACTCGCGACGGTGGGGTCCCGAAACCAAGTGATGCTCGGACCCGGCAAAGCCGGTCCTGCGCATGTTTGCTGCAAGCCGCTCCGAGACACGGTCCTAGCCCCAGTTACTCTGTGCAGGGTGCTTGGTCATCGCAGTGGTTCGTTTTTCAGTCCTCGACCAGGAACAGGGGCCGGATCTGCCGCGCCCGTCCCGTCTCCTCGTCCGCGTCCACGATGACGGCGTTGAGCTGGGCCGGGCCCGGCTCCACCTGGAAGCGCGTGGGCCGCTGGGTCAGGAATCGCTCCAGCACCTCCTTGCGCCCCATGCCGATGATACCATCCCGGGGCCCGGTCATGCCGGCGTCGCTGATGAAGGCGGTGCCGCCCGGCAGGACCCGCCCGTCCGCGGTCTGCACGTGGGTGTGGGTGCCGATCACCGCGCTCACCTTCCCGTCCAGGAACCAGGCCAGGGCCGCTTTCTCGCTGGTGGCCTCGGCGTGGAAGTCCACGATGATGACGGGCGTCTCCTGCCGCAGTCGTTCCGCCTCCCGCTCAGCCAGCCGGAAGGGATCGTCCAGCGGGTGCATGAAGACGCGCCCCTCCAGGTTGAGCACGCCCACCTTCCGGCCCTGGCGGTCCGCGGCCACCGCGCTGCCGCTGCCGGGCGTGCCCGGCGGGTAGTTGGCGGGGCGCAGGATGCGGGGATCGCTGTCCAGCAACTCCCGCGCCTCCGCGTGCTGCCAGATGTGGTTGCCGCCGGTGATGACG
>JACQTN010000319.1 GCA_016210785.1 Armatimonadota bacterium | reverse complement strand
TCTCTCGCGAGGAGGAACGGGCTGGGCAAGCGCGCCGGCGCTACCTACCCACAGCAGCACCAGCGCCAGTACGGCAGAGAGCGCAACGCGTCGCATTGGTATCCTCCCTGACGATGCGCGTTTTTTGATACTCTCATGCAAACGACGGTTCTGCCGCGGTGCAGGTTTATAGGAGATGGGCCGGAGCGCAGGAGGTCCTCCGCCGCCCGGCGAACACCCCTGTGCGGTGATTCCCCGGGGGGAATAACCATGATCCGCGAGTGCGACATCTGTCAGGCCGCCATGGAACCGGTCTTCGCCAGCGACTGCGAAGACCCGGTGGGTTACCGCTGCGCCACCCACGGGATCAAGCTGGAGAGCGGCGGCCGGATGCTTTCGCCGGAGGAGCGTGCGCGGCTGGAGCCTGTGCTGCGCGACCTGCAGCGCCCGCGCCGCAAGGACCCGCGGGCGGCCCGCATCCAGGGCGAGGCCCTGGCCCGCATCGTGGGCCGCATCCCGGTGGACGTGGAGAGCCTGGCCGAAGGCGTGGGGGTGGCGATCCGCTGGGCACCCTTGCCGCTGGCCCAGCGCGGCCGCACGGGCCGCACGCCCGACGGCCGCCCTCTCATCATCCTCAACGAGACGCTGTGGCAGCAGTGGACGCCGGAGCAGGCGCGCTGGATCGCCGGCGAGGAACTGGCGCACATCCTGCTCGAGCACGAAACGCTGGTGGCCAGCGACACCCCCGGCGCGGTGCACGTGGACTGGCGGACCCCGGAGCGCCGCGCCGAGGAGTCAGAGGCCCGGGCGCTCGCCGAAGGCCTGCTGATGCCGGAGGAGGAGGTCCGCCGCCGCGCCGAGCGCTGGCGCGCCTACCGCGCCGGCTGCTTCGGGGCTTCCGAGTTCAAACAGCAGAAAGAGGCGATGCTTCAGGGTCTGGCGCGGGAGTTCGGCGTCTCCCAGACCGCCATGGGCATCCGTCTCAAGCAGCTCAGTATCCTCTGAGGCGGTCCCGCAAACCACCATGAGCCGGGCCAGGATCGAGCAACTTCTGGAGTCGGTGGACGAGGCATCGCGGTGGGTGTGGTCGGTGGTGCGCGACATCACCGACGACGAGTACCGGTGGAAGCCGGTGCCCGACGCGTTCACGCTCAGGGACGCGTGGCCGCAGCCGGGGGAGGGACCGTCCACCATCGAGTTCAAGCTGGCCCACCTGGCGGGGTGGAAGGCGCGCTACGCCAACTTCACGTTCGGCGACGGCACCCACTCCTGGCAGCACGTGCTGGCGCAGGACTCGCTGGAGAAGATGCTGGCGTACCTCAAGCAGGCCGAGGAGTTCTTCCGCGGCGGCGTGGCCGCGCTGGAGGACGCGAATCTGGAGGACCGGCGGCCGACCGGGTGGGGCAAGGTGAGCCGGCTGGGCAGCACCGTCGTGCACATGATCCAGCACGACGTCTATCATGTGGGACAGATCCGCACGATGCGGGGGCTCTATCAGGTGATGGCCCGGCGGTAACCGGGGCGCCGGGGTCATTTCCGGGGCCCGCGCCGCTTGGGCGTCGACGGTGAACACCGCAGCGTCACACTGATATTCGCAGTCTGAAGGTCCGGAGGTTCCCGGCATGTGCCAGCTCGTACGCTTCAAACCTGCCGACCGCCGCGCGTTTCTCGAGGCGCTGTCCCGCATCCCGCCGGAAATGTGGGCCAACGCCTACGACGACGGGGCAAGGCGCACCGACGCCGGCGCCATGTGGACGACGCTGGCGGCGCTGGACGTGCTGCGCGAGCAGGGCGTGCGCGTGGAGCCGGTGGAGAGCCTGGAGGCGGAGCTGATGCCCGTGTTTTTCGGCCCGGGCGCCAGCGTGCACGCCAAGCTGATGGCGGCCGACCTGCGGTGCCGCACCCTGGCCGCCGGCGCCGTCGGCGCCATCCGCGCCGGCGAGGGCGCGGTGGAACAGGTGGCCGCGAAGACCGGACTTCGCGCCGCGGACCTGATGCCCTGGCAGCCGCCCTTCTCCCCGCCGTACGTGTGGCTCCTCATCCGCCGGCGGGAGGAAGCACTACCCGCCGCGGAACGGCTGTACGCGGGCAGCGAGGCCGCTCGCACCTGGGCGGAACGGTTCGGCGTGAGCAGTCTCGAGGCGTTGCTGAACCAGGCGCGGCCGGGGATTCCTGCGAAGGTGGTTCCGGAGCCCGCCTAGCAGCGCGTTTCGCGAATGTCATGCGCAGGGCCGGCTTCCCACGATGTGTCGGTACCGGCGCTACGAGTTGAACGTCGCAGGATTGGGCTCGCGCCGCCGAGCCCGAGCATCACCGGTACGTCGGTACCCGCACCGTCGCGGGTGCGCCGTGAGCACGGTGAGCGCGGTAGAGCGGAACACCTTGCACCGAGTGGAACGTGCCGGTCGTGGGCGCCGTGAGTCCGGTGCGCCGTGTGCGCCGTAAGTCCGGCGAGCGCGGTAGGTTCGCGCACCTTGCAGGCACGTCGAACGTGCCGGTGAGCGCGGTGAAGCGGCGCACCTCGCGCGAAAGTTGCACGTGCCGCGCGGTAGGACGGCGCGCCTCGGAAGAATGTAGCACGTGCCGGGCAAGGCCCTCCCCGCGTCGGACGTTAGGAGAAGGGTGGAGTGGCGCAACAACACTCCACTCAACCTTGCTGGCTAGCGCGCCCCCTGCATCTGCTTCAGCGCCACCTCCACGAACCGCATGTCGTAGGTGTCGGCCAGGTTGATCCGGTTCTGCGCCGCCGCGGTGGCCACGGCCCGGTCGAACTTCAGCACGGTCATCACGTTGGGCGGGCCGGCCGGTGACATCCGCCCGTCCGGGGAGAACAGCTCCAGGCTGTTCTTCACGGCCAGCGTGTAGGTGACCCGGTCGCCCTCGTAGAACTCGGGCGGCATCTTGCTCACGATCTCCTCCGGGGAATGGGTCTTGACATAGCGCAGCGCCTTCACCACCGCGGTGACCAGCGCCTGCGCCGTGCGGGGGTTGCGCTCGATGAACTCCGCCGTGGCGTACAGTCCTCCAGCCGGGTACGGACCGCCGAAGGTACGCAGCGTCCCCGTCGTGGTGCGCGTATCCGCCAGGATCTTGATGTCCCCCGAGCGCTGCAGCAGGGAGACCACTGGCTCCACGATGGCCCCCGCGTCCACCTGGCCGCTGCGCAGCGTCGCCACCGCGGTGCTCGTGGCACCGATGGCGATCACGCTGAACTCGTCCAGTCCCATGTGGGGTTGCACCAGGTAGTTGACGAAGAAGTGGCTGCTGGAGCCGGGCGCCGTGACGCCGACCTTCTTCCCCTTGAGATCGGCAAACTTGTTGATGGTGCTGGCCGCGTGCTTCGCCACGGCCAGCACCAGGCCAGGATAGCGATCCACCAGCACCACCATCTTCAGCCGGCGACCCTGCGCCTGCATCTGGATGGTGTGGTCGTAGAACCCGCACACCACGTCGGCGCTGCCGCCCACCAGCGCCCGCAGGGCGCGGCCGCCGGCCTGCAGGTCTTGCAGCTCGACGTCCAGGCCGGCCTCCC
>JACQTN010000317.1 GCA_016210785.1 Armatimonadota bacterium | reverse complement strand
GTCTTTGCGTGCCGGCAGGAGAAACAGGGGTTTACGACTGCCTGCGATAGCAGCGCAGAAATCGGCTTCACGGGCGCCAGCACCAACTGGAGCTACAACATGAGCACGGCCAATACCACCACCGCGATCTTCACGGCCGCGGGCGCTTCTGCCGACACCACCGGCAAGACCTACACGCTGACGCTGGACTGGAGCGGGACCATCACCGAGGTGGTGCCGAACCCGTAACCGCCGCCGGGCACGTTCCGGCCCCACAGTCCGGGGAGGAGGCGATGTCCCCCTCCCCGTACTGAATTTTCAGGGCCTGTGCTGGCGCGTGGCCATAGCGTTCGAGGCCCGTGCCCGAAGAGGAACAGGCGGGGGGGTGTCTGCGGAGATGCAGCCGGCAGAGGAGAACCGTGCAGAGGTCATCCTTCGCCTGTGCCTCGTCATGGTCGTGGCGGTCATCCCGCTCATCCTGGATCCCGCCAGCTCGTACTTCATCTTCGACGCCCCGAAGGCCAGGGCGGTCCAGCTTCTGGCCCTGTTTGCCTTTGCTGCCTGGCTCATCCGGGAGCGGACCGGCGAGACCGGCTGGGACTGGCGAGAGCCCCTGACCAGGCCTCTCGTGTTCTATGCCGGAGCGTTGATTGTGGCCACCATCCTGTCGGCGGCGCCCACGATCGCGCTCCTGGGCGACGTCCGGCGGCGGGAGGGTCTGCTCACCCAGATCGCCTATCTCGCGATCTGCGGGCTGACCGCACGGGAGTTGGGACGGCCGTGGCTGGTGCGCCGCTGGGTGGGGTTGCTGGTCGCGACCGCCACGGTGGTGGCAGGGTACGGACTCCTGCAGTATACGGGGAGGGAGCCGATCATCCGGGTCCTCAACGACAGGCCGGTGGGCTCGCTGGGCAACCCGGGTTCGTTTGGCGGTTACCTGGCGATGGCTCTGCCCTTTGCGGTGATGGTGTTCCTGCGGGCACGGTCCTGGCTCGGGGTCGGCCTGGCGGGGGTCAGCATCTCGGCGATCTTCTTCGGCATCCTGGTCTCCTATAGCCGGGCAGCATGGGGTGCCAGCATCGGCGCTCTGGCCATGGGAGCATGGCTTCTGCTGCGGACCCGCACCACCCTGGACATGCGCCGTGTGGTTGTGGCGGTGAGTCTGATGGGGCTTCTGGCAGCGGCATTTTTCTGGCCGCGCAGCCCGCTGGGCGTGTCCGGTGCCGCCGGGGTTGTGCCCCCGTCCGAGCGGATCGGCGAGAACCTGGATATCGGTCCCCGGCAGCGAGTGCTCGTCTGGCGTCGGGCCCTGCAGGTCATCCGCGATCGCCCGCTGTTCGGGGTGGGTCCCGACCTGTTCCGGTTCTCGATGGACATGTCAACACTCGGGCCTCAGTATCGCAACGTCCTCGGCGTGTCCAGGAGGACACACAATGTCTTCCTGGAGGTGGCCACGACCACCGGCCTGATTGGACTGGCCGCTTTCGTCTGGACGGTGTTCACGTACCTCGCCGCGGTGTGGCACGCCCTTCCCGGGCTCAGCGATCAGCGGCGCGCCGTCGCGATCACGTCCGCGGCCGGTTGCGTCGGGTTCCTGCTGTGGACGCAGTTTCTGCCCAACACGTCCGGCACCTCACCGATCTTCTGGGCGATGCTGGGCATGGGAGCCGCCGTGGCCGGTCAGGTCGGCCGGCCCGCAGCCCCTCCGCCGGTTCCCCCCCAAGACCCGCGGCCGGGGGCGCGATGAGACGTTGTTGAGGCAGGTCGTGGCCCGGGACTCCCACGACGTCTGGACGGGTGGAGCGCAATCGCCTGGGCGCGTGCACTGGCTGCTGCTGGCGTCGATCCTGACACTGGCCGCGTTCCTCCGGCTCTTCCACCTGGGTTCCAGAAGCCTGTGGATTGACGAAGTGTACAGTGTGACGGTCGCCACCGACTCTCTGGCCGGGATCCTGAAGACCGTCGGGCAGGTCGACCCCCACCCGCCGCTGCACTTCCTCCTGCTGCACGCCTGGATCCGCCTCGGCGGCTACGGTGAGACGTGGGTCCGAGTTCTCTCGGCGTTGTCTGGCCTGGGCACCGTGGGGGTGACCTATCTGATCGGACGCCGGCTACTCGGCGCGGGTGGCGGGGTCTTAGGGATGCTGCTGGTTGCGGCGGCGCCCTTCCAGGTCATGGCCAGCCAGGAGGCGCGGATGTACGCGTTGCTGGCGCTGGTGACGGTCCTCTGCGCCTACTCCTTGTGGGAGGCCGTGCACGGGGCGGGACCGTGGTGGTGGCCGGTCTACGGGGTCAGCGCGGCCCTGGCATTTTACACGCACTACTTTGGTGCCCTGGTGGTGGTCGGCCACGGACTCTTCCTGGCGTTGACCGGGGCCCGGCGGGCGATCTGGCGGGCATGGGCGGCGGCGACGGCGCTGGCCACGGTCCTCTTTGCCCCGTGGCTTCCCGTCCTGTGGCTGCAACTCCACAAGGGTCTGGCCTGGCCGCCGTGGCGGGCTTCCGCGGACGAAGGGGCCTTGTCCCGGGTGTTCACCATGCTGGCCTACGGGGGGAGCTTCCCGGGGCTCCCAGGGTACTTTGTGGGAGGAGGCGCCAGCTCCCTGGACCTCCTCCTCCTGGCCAGCCCGTTTGTGGCGCTGATCGCGGCTGGCATTGCCACGCTGCGAGAGCGGAAGGAGGCGCTCCTCTTCCTGCTGGCGTGGCTCATCACGCCGCTGGGGGTTCCCTTTGTCCTGTCCGTGTGGGGAGTGCCCGTATTCGACGCCCGCTACTTCTCCTTCCTCGTCCCTCCGCTGGCGCTCCTCATGGCCGCGGGCATTCAGGCGCTGCCCCACTGGATCCCGCGCTTTGACACTTTGCGCGTCCGCGTCGCCGCGGCCGCGCTGGTCATGGTCTATTGGACCGGCGCCCTGGTGAATCACCATTACCATCCTGCTTTTCAGGCGTCGAACTGGCGGGGCGCAGCCGCGTACGTGCAGGCCAACGCAGGCCCGCGGGACGTCCTGATCTTCGTGCCCGACTTTGCCGCGACGCCGTTTTTCTACTATTTTCGAGGGCGTCAGGAGTGGTTCACCCTCAAACTCAGCGAGTTCCGGCGACTGGAGATGGCTCCCCCCGGCAAATCCGGGGGTCTGGACGGGGGAGGGCGTGAAATACCCGTCTTCACCCGCGAAGAGGCGTGGCGTGTGGCCGATCGGCACCCCGCCGCCTGGCTCGTGGTGACCAGCCCGGTGCCCCGGCAGTCGCTGCTGGCTTTCGAGGCGCTGCTCCGCGCGGCTTATCGTGCCACCAGGGAGCGCGACTTCGGCGGTGCCCGGATCACCCGCTATGAGCGGCTCGCCACGCCGCGGAGCGAGCGCCGATGAACAGGGGTGGGGAAGGAACCACGCGTCTGCGGGTGCTCCTGCTCGGCATCCTGGGCGGGGCGTGTGTGCTCCGTCTGATCCGGCTGGGGGTCAAGAGTTTCTGGACGGACGAAGCCTACAGCGTCTTTGTCGGGAGCGCTCCCCTGTCCCAGGTCGTGGAAACCATCCGGACCTTCGACCCGCATCCCCCCCTCTATTTTGTGCTGCTGCACGTGTGGCTGCGGGCGGGCGGCAATGGGGAGAGCTGGGTGCGCCTGCTCTCCGTGCTCGGCGGGGTGACGGCCGTCGGGTTGACGTACCTGCTGGGGAGGCGGGTTCTGGGACAGCGAGAGGGTCTGCTGGGAGCGGGGCTCGCGGCCTTCTCGCCGTTTGCCGTGATGGCCAGCCAGGACGCCCGCATGTATCCGCTGCTGACGGTATGGGGTCTTGGCAGCAGCTATCTGTTTTGGCTGGCCGTGGAGGAGGGGGATCGGCGGCGGCACTGGGCGATGTACGCCGTGGTCAACGCGCTGGCCATGTACACGCACTACTTCGGGGTGTTGTTCCCCCTGGCACACCTGGGGTACCTGGCCTGGACGCGGCAGCCCTGGAGGGTGTTGCGGCGGTGGCTGCTGACGGTGGGCGCGACGGGCGTGCTTCTCCTCCCCTGGCTGCCCGCGGTCGTCCAGCAGATCGTCTCCGGCCTGGGCTGGCCCGCCTTCCGCGGCGGCGTCGACGAGCACACGCTCCTCATCCTGCTGACCCTCCTGGGCTTTGGCGGGACTCTTTTCGACATGCCCAGTTACCTGGCGGGAGGACGGGCGTCTCCCCTCACGCACCTGCTGGTCGCGCTGCCGGTCGTGGGACTGTTCGCCGCTGGCCTCGGCGAGATACGGCGGCGGCCCCGACCGGTGGGATTTCTGGTGTGGATACTTGCGGTCCCCATCCTGGTGCCGTTCCTGGTGGCGCTGCACTGGCTGCCGGTGTTCGTCACGCGCTACTTCTCGTTTCAGGCACCCGCATTTGTCCTCCTCTTGTCCGCGGGCATCACCAGGCTGTCCGGCGTCATCCCTCGTGTGCCGGCGCGGGTGGCCACGGCCGGCGCGGTCCTCCTGATGGCCGCCTACAGCGCGCCGGTCCTGGCCAGTTTCTACTATGATCCGCGTCTGGCCGTGACTGACTGGCGGGCCGCCGCCCGGCATGTGGCCGCCCACGCCACTCCCGGGGATCTGGTCCTGGTGGTTCACCACGCGGCCACACCATTTTTCCACTATTTCAAGGGCAGTCAGCCCAGGCGTGTCGTCTATGTCTGGGAGCTCGCCCCCGAGGCCTGGCTGCGGAGTCCGCGGCTGCCGGAGAGCATTCGGCGGCGCCTCCGGGAGCCCCCGTTTGATGGGGTGGAGGCCGCCCGCCATGCGCGCCGGGTGCCGTACGCCTGGGTCGTGATGAGAGAGCCCGTGCCACCCCGTGCGCTGATGGCGTTGGATGAGGCGCTCCGACAGAGCTTTACCCTCGTTTCGCGCGTCGATTTCCGGGGAGTGGACATCTACCGGCTGAAGAGCCGGTACCAGCCGGCAGCCACCCCAGGATCGCCGTGAGGAGGCGCGACGCTCATGGCACGCGGAGGCGCAGCACGAAGAGCAGGGTCCTGGAGGAGCGCGCGGAGGCGACATCACGGGACGCGTGCGCAGGGGTGTATAATAGTGGCGTGTATAATAAAGGGTTGATGGCGATAAGATGCCGACCCGGTGAGCGAGGGGCATACGGGCTGCCGGATTTGCTGGTGGCCGCGGCCATCATTGCACTCCTGACCCTTGTCGTCCTCCCCGGTCTCACCGGGTATAGAGCGCTCCTGGATTTGAGGACGACAGCCCGGAATCTGGTCGGCGACCTTCGGTTGGCCCAGCGGTGGGCGTCAGCCAAGGAGACTACCGCCCAGGTCGTCCTGTCCTCCTCCTCCTACGATGTGAAGGTCGGAGGCAGCACCGAGAAGACGGTGTCCATTCCGTCCGGCGTCACCGTCACCTCGACGTTCACCTCCAGCACGGTGAGTTTCAACTCCAGCGGAAGCCCGACCCCGGGGACGTCGTCGCCGACCTGCACCGCGTCCGGCGACAGCACCACCTACTTCGGGTGCATCTGCGTCACGGATAACGCGGGGAACACCCTGAGCGTCCTGGTGGCTTCGGTGACGGGCCGGCTCACGATCTATGATGGTAGAGCCACGGGGTGTCCATGAAACACGACCAGCGGGGCCTGACAATGGTCGAGATTCTGGTCGCCGCCGCGGTCTTCGGCGTGGTCGTCGTCGCCATCGCGAGCTACTACCCCGCGGCATCCAAGGGGGCTCTGATCGGCCGGAGCACCACCTTCGCCGTGCTGGCGGCGCAGCAGCGCATGGAGGAAGTGTTCTCGAAGGCCTATGCCAGTGTCACGTCGGCAAACTTCCCCAACGATACCGTCTCCGATGGTGTGAACACCTACGCCCGTACCGTCACCATCACCGATTGTTCCGGTGATGCCACCTCGCCCTGTGAGAGCAGCGCGCGCCTCAAGAAGGTGGTGGTCGGGGTGAGCTGGACGGATGCCGCGGTGTCCAAGTCCATCAATTACTCCACGCTGATTGTGAATAACTGATTCATGAAGGTGCCCCGTGGCCACCATTGTTCGTGACCTGCTGGCGCGCTTCACCGGCGGGGCATCCCTCGGCATTGACATTGGGCAGCACACCATCAAGGTGGCGGAAGTCAAGGCGGGGTCAGGCGCCGTCGAACTGACCGCGGCGGGCCTGGTCTCGACCCCCAAGGGGAGCGGTGAGGGCGGGAGCATCCTGGACCAGTAGGCCAACGCCGCGGCCCTCCTCGCCC
>JACQTN010000316.1 GCA_016210785.1 Armatimonadota bacterium | reverse complement strand
CTGGCCGAACCCGCTGGACTGCATCAGCAGCGCGCCGCCCTGGCCCGCCAGGTGCGCGCCGATCAGCACACCGACGCCCTCGTCCTCCCGGCTCAGGGGCAGCAGGTGAAAAAAGGGATCCGCGGCCAGGCGGCGGATGACGTGGTCGAGGGGCGCGTCGGCCACGTAGGGGATGTGGCGCAACTCCGCCTTCCTCAAGCCTTCCACCAGGGCATCGGCCCACCGCACGGACGTCACCTCTGCTTCTTCGTTTCGATGCGCGGGGCGATTCGCCTGCGCGCCCCGGCCCCGCCGCCGCTGTGCTATGATGCAACCGTGACCGCGGCATTGGCACGGATCCTGGCCGCGGCGCGGGGTCTTGTCTCGCAGGTGACGGCGTGAAGGCGAGGGCCATCCTGCACATCGACATGGACGCCTTCTTCGCGGCCATCGAGCAACTGCGCCGGCCGGAGCTGCGCGGCAAACCGGTGGTGGTGGGCGGCGACGGCAACCCGCGCAGCCGCGCCGTGGTCTCCACCGCCAGTTACGAGGCCCGCGTCTTTGGCATCCGCTCCGCCATGCCCATGCGGGAGGCGCTGCGCCTCTGCCCCCAGGCGATCTTCCTCCCCGTGGACTTCGCCGCCTACGAAGCGGTCTCGGCGCGCCTGATGGCTCTCCTGCGGGAGATCACCCCGCTGGTGCAGCCGGTGAGCCTCGACGAGGCGTTCCTGGACGCGACCGAGTGCGCCGCCGCCGCCGAGGAGATCGCGCGGACCCTCAAGGCCCGCATCCGCGGCGACCTGGGGCTGACGGCATCCGTGGGCGTGGCGCCCAACAAGCTGCTGGCCAAGATCGCCAGCGACATGCACAAGCCGGACGGCCTGACCATCATCACTGCCGAGCGCGCCGCGGAGATGCTCGCGCCTCTGCCGGTGAGCCGGCTGTGGGGAGTCGGCCCCAAGGCGGAGGCCCGTCTGCGCGAGATAGGGATCACCACCATCGGCGACCTGGCCCGTGTCCCGGAGGAGCGCCTGGTAGAGACCTTCGGCGGAGCGTGGGGCCGCATGCTGGCCGAGCACGCCCGCGGCATCGACGACTCGCCTGTGGAGACCCACCGCGAGCCGAAGTCCATGAGCCGGGAGACCACCTTCGAGCGGGACATCCAGGACCAGGAGACCCTGCGCGGTGTCCTGCGGGAGATGAGCGACGACCTGGCGGGGTGGCTGCGCGAGTCGGGCTACGGCGCGCGAACCGTCACCGTCAAGGTGCGCTTCGGCGACTTCACCACGGTGACGCGCAGCCTCACGATGCCGGAAGCGGTGGACGACGCGCCGGCCATCTTCGAGATCGCCGGGCGCCTGATGGCCCGCGTGGAGTGGTCTGAAGCTGCGTGGGTGAGCGCGGTGGAGAGAAGCACCTTGCACAAGAGTGGCACGAGCCCCGGAGCTGCGTCGGTGACCGCGGCAGAACGGCGTACCTTGCACAGAAGTGGCACGAGCCTTGAAGCTGAGTCGGTGAGCGCGGTAGAACGTCAGGCCTTGCACCAACGTGGCACGAGCCCTGGAGCTGAGCCGGCGAGCGCGGCAACACGAAACACCTTGCAGGGCGTGGCACGTGCCTCCGAAGCTGAGTCGGTGATCGCGGTAGAACGGCACGCCTCGCACAGAGGTCGAACGCGCCGCGTGCGCCTGGTGGGCCTGCGGGTCGCCGGGTTGATCGCGTCCGGGACGGCGCCGTCACGGCCCGGTGGGCCGGCGGGTGCGGGAAACCGCCCCGAGCAGACGTCCCTCTTTCCTACTTCTTCTCCCGCGGACGAACCGTGAACACCATCGCTGTGCGCTCCTCGTTGGAGAGCTGCAGGCGCGTGAACGCCGGCACCATCACCACATCGATGCCGTCGGTGGCCAGGTAGCCGCGTGCCAGGACGATGGCCTTCACCGCCTGGTTCACCGCCTCCGGGCCGATGGCCACCAGTTGCGCCGTCCCCTGCTGGCGGACGGAGTGCGCGACCGCGCCCGCCACAGCACGAGGCGCTGATCGGGCCGAGACCTTCAAGACCGGGAGCATGGGGTTGCCTCCGCCACTCTCCCACAAGGCGCTTCCTGCGTTGGCATGTGCCACACAGGTTCTTAGCGCCTCCTCCGTATGCGCTCCCAGTCATACCGGTAGAAGAAGCCCCGGCGGATGCCCTCGTCCACGTACCGCCACAGTTCCTCGTCCTGCGGGTTCATCCGCAGGGCCAGGAAAAAGTTGTTCTCGGCGCTGGCCACCAGCATCGGGTCGCGGTCCCGGTAGGACCACTCCAGGAAAGCGATGCCCAGCCGCCCGTACAGCTCCGGATGGGGCCCCTGCGCGTCGAGCGCCTGGTAAAGCATCTGGGTCGCCCGGCTGTACTCCCCCTGTGCGGCGACAGTCCGGGCGTCGGTCAGCAGCGCCGCCGCCTGCGGTTTGAGGGCGGCGGACCGGACGGGACGCCGCCAGGGCTGGATCACCAGCAGGGCCCCGGCCGCCAGCACCACCGCCAGGCCCACCGCCGGCGCTACCCACGTGCGGCGCGCCGCTGGTTGAAGTTGAGTCTGAAGACGCGTACTCACCATGGCCGGCTCCATCCCATCAACTGGGTTCGACCTTTCGACACCCCTGAAGAGGCCTCCTCCCCGGTCCTTGAAGCCTTCCCGCGCCGGGGATATAATGAGGCGGTATGAGTCTGGTTCCCATTGTCGTCGAACAAACAGGGCGCGGCGAGCGCGCCTACGACATCTACTCCCGGCTGCTGCGCGAGCGCATCATCTTCCTGGGCGGGCCGCTGGAGGACGTGCAGGCCAACGTCATCATCGCCTCGCTCCTCTACCTGGAGTCCAGCGAGCCCGGCAAGGACATCCACCTGTACATCAACAGCCCCGGCGGCCTGGTCACCGCCGCGCTGGCCATCTACGACACCATGCAGTACCTGCGGTCGCCGGTGTCCACCATCTGCGTGGGGCTGGCCGCCAGCGTCGCGGCCACGATCCTGGCGGGCGGGGCCGCCGGCAAGCGCCTGGCCCTCCCCTATTCCCGCATCATGCTGCACCAGCCCTGGGGCGGCGTGCGGGGCACCGCCACCGACATCGGGATCGAAGCGAAGGAGATCCTGCGGCTGCGCAGCATCCTCAGCGGGATCGTGGCGAAGCACACCACACAGGCGATAGAGCGCATCGAGCGGGATATCGACCGCGACTTCTGGATGAGCGCCGCAGACGCCAAGGCCTACGGGTTGATCGACCACGTAGTGCAGCCCCGCGGGTCCGGAGGATCGTAGGATGATGGACGAGGACATGCTCGCCCGGTGGGCCCGGGTGCTGGTGGAGTACTCGCTGCGGATCGGTGCGGGCCAGATGGTCCGGATCGCGGGGACGGAGCTGGCCGCGCCCCTCATCCGCGCCGTCTATCTGGAGGTGCTGCGCAAGGGCGCGCATCCCTTCACCCGGGTCACCCTGGATGCCCTGGAAGAGATCTTCTTCCGCCATGCCTCCGACGACCAGATCACCTTCATCTCGGAGCTGGACCGCCTGGAAGTCGAGCGCATGGACGCCACCCTGAGCATCGACGGGCGATGGAACACCCGTGCCCTCACCTCCGTGGACCCGAAGCGGATCTCCCGCCGCGGCGAGGCCAGGAGGCCGCTCCAGCAGCGCGCGCTGCAGCGGTCGGCAGAGGGTGCGCTGCGCTGGTGCGTCACCCAGTACCCCAGCCATGCCGAGGCACAGGAAGCGGAGATGTCCCTGGAGGAGTACCGGGACTTCGTCGCCCACGCCTGCGCGCTGGACCGGGAGGACCCGGTGGCCTGGTGGGAGAGCGTGGCCCGCGAGCAGGCCCGGGTCATCGCCCGCCTCAGCGGCGTGAAGACGCTGCGGATCATCGGGCCCGACATCGACCTCACCGTCGCCCTGGAGGGGCGCACCTGGATCAACGCCGCCGGAGAGTATAACTTCCCCGACGGCGAGATCTTCACCGGCCCCATAGAGAGCGCCACCGACGGCCACGTCCGCTTCACCTTCCCCGTCATCTTCCGCGGTCGGGAAGTGCAGGACGTGCGGCTCGTCTTCCGCGAGGGGCGCGTCGTAGAGGCGGAGGCGGCCAAGGGAGCGGAGCTGCTGCACGCGATGCTCGACCTGGACGCCGGCGCCCGCACGCTGGGCGAGTTCGCCTTCGGTCTGAACTACGGCATCCAGCGCCACAGCCGCAACGTCCTCTTCGACGAGAAGATCGGCGGCACGGTCCACATGGCCCTAGGCGCGGGCTACCCCGAAACCGGATCGCGCAACGTCTCGGGCCTGCACTGGGACCTGATCTGCGACCTGCGGCGGGGCGGGGAGGTGCTGGCGGACGGGACCCTCATCTACCGCGACGGGCGGTTCGTGTAAGAAGGGGCTACGGCTTCTCCAGCTCCGCGATCAACTCCTCGAACAACCGCGACGTCTCCTCCGCCGCCTGGTCGGCCATGTCCGCGAAGCGCTGCCCCTCCATGGCCTTCATCTGGATGTTCTGGAGCATGTTGCTCTCGATCCAGCGGAGGAACTCGACCACCTCGTCCGTGGAGAACTCGCCGTACGCACCCGACTTGACCGCAAGCACGAAGTCCCGCAGGGGGCGCATCTCCACCATGCAGATCTGCTCGTAGACCTGGTACAGCCGCTCGTTGATCTGCTCTTCCACCTCGAGTTCCCCCCTCACGGACAATCTATGTGTGTTGCGGTGGAACCAGCGCCCTCACCTCGGCCCGCGCCCGCTCCCCACGTGGTCAACTGCTTAGGCCGCCGCGGGCCGCAATCATATTCAGCCTCGTACCCGGCTGGAATGTTGACAGTCGTGGCTGGGGAACACCAGCGACCCCAGGCGGGGAGCCAAATCGATAGAGTATGTCTTCCGGCGGGCACCGGGACGGAGCAATACGAACCGGGCGTTAGCTGACAGCTGTAACTCGTGGACCAATCGACATACCCCCGACCTTCGACGCTATGACGGAGCCGAAATACCGCACACGCCCCCGTCCGAGAGTCAGTCAGATAACAACGAACGGCTGGTCGCAGAACCGACGGGTCGCCTTCCATGATCGGGGGGATCGCCTGCACCACCACAGCCTCGGTAACCTCGTGCGATCGCGACGGGCCGCTGCTTGCGGGAAACATAGGAGGTACAAGCCCCAAGAGCAACAAAAGTGTAATCGCAGAAACAACCACGCCTCGAATCTTCTGATATGTTCCCATCGTTGCCCCCCTGACCATCAATCGAGGTTGCCCCGATTCCGTGGTTGAGTCCGTAAGTCCAGCCTGATGGGTCCATTCTTCCTGTCAAGTCTCAAATTTCCTGTAAGAGTTTCGGGCCTGGGTCATGCGACGACTCGCCTTCTCTGCTATATATAGCGGCCAGGGGCGCGCTTCCTCTTCCACACCCCCCGAAAACGGTTCCCGCACTCCCCGTACGCAGCTTCTGAGGCGCGTTGACACGCGCTCGCCCACTCAGCTTCTCAGGGCACGTGCTACGGCCTACAAGGTGTTTCATGCTACCGCGCTCACCCACTCAGCTTCTGAGCAGGCGATCTAACGCGCGAGCCGAATTGTCAGACAGGCCCAAAGACAGGCGGATGCCGCACGATCTGCCCACGGCGGGGGTGATTCCATGCGCATGGCGTTCTGGTCACGTACGGCGCTGCGGATGGGCGGGATCGGCCTCGCCCTGGCCCTGGCGCTGGTGGCCGTGTCTGCCCCACCAGCCCCCGGCCAGCCTCGTCCCGGGGGCGAGCTGGTGGTGGCCATTGGCCAGGAACCGGACACCCTCGATCCGCAGAAGACCAGCACCGCGGTAACCGGGCTGATCTCGCGCTACCTGGGCGACACGCTGGTCACCAAAGACCTGAAGGGCAACTACGTGCCCGCGCTGGCCAGGTCCTGGAAGATCTCCCCGGACGGTCTCACCTGGACGTTTGAACTCACAGACGGCGTGCGTTTCCACGACGGCACGGTGCTGACCGCGGACGCCGTGAAGGCGTCCATCGACCGGGCCCTGGCGCCCGAGACCCGGTCGCCCATCGCCGGGGCGCTGTTCGGCCCGGTGGAGAGCGTGCGCGCCACCGGCCCCCGGACGCTGGTCGTCAAACTCAAGCAACCCTTCGCGCCTTTTCTGGACAACCTGACCGACCCGAGGGCGATGGCGGTGAGCCCGGCCGCGGTCCAGCGGCTGGGCGCAGGGTTTGGCCGGCAGCCGGCCGGTACGGGCCCGTGGCGCTTCGCGGAGTGGCGCAGCGCCGATCGGATCATCCTGGCGCGCAACCCTGACTACCGGTGGGGTCCCGGCCACGTTCACGACGGCCCGGTTTATCTGGAGCGTGTGATCTTCCGCATCATCCCGGAGGACGCGGCGCAGGTGGTGGCCTTCGAGCGCGGCGAGGTCCTCATGCTGACGGCCCCGGTGACCGATGTGAAACGCCTGGAGCAGATGAAGCGGTTCACCTTCTTCCGCTTCCTGCGCAAGGGTGTGGGCCTGTTCATGGAGTTCAACACGCGGCGCGAGCCCTTCGCCGACGTGCGGGTCCGCCGGGGGCTGAACCACGCCCTGGAGAAGCGCAGCATCCTGGAAATCGCCCTGGCGGGCCTGGGCGAGGTGGCCCACGGGCCGCTGCCGCCTTCGATCTGGGGCTACTGGGAGGGCATCAAAGACTACACCCCGGCGTATTCTCCGGCGAGGGCCAGGCAATTGCTGGCGGAGGCGGGATGGACGCCCGGGGCGGGCGGCGTCCTGCACAGGGACGGGCGCCCGTTCCGCTTCACCCTGTACCTGGCGCCCATCGACACCTGGCGGCGCTCCGCGCAGATCGTCCAGTCGCAGCTGCGCGCCCACGGCATCCAGATGGAGATCCAGACCTTTGAGTTCGGGACGCTGCTGGCCAAGCTCAGGGCCGGCGAGCAGCAGGCCAACTTCATGGGCTACACCTACACCTCGCCCGACATTGTATACCTGTGGTTCCACTCCTCCAACATCGGGACGGGGCTGGCCCACAGCCACTTCAAGGACGAGCGGCTGGACCAGATGATCGTGGAGTCGCGGACCTCCACCGACCCGCGGCGGCGGCTGGCGCTGTACCAGGACATCCAGAAGTACATCGTGGATCGGGCCCTGTGGGTCCCGCTGTGGACCAACTACAACTACATCGCTCTGCAGCCGGCGGTGAAGGGCGCAAAGGTGCACCCGGACGGGTTCGTGGTGCTCAACGACACCTACCTGCAGCCCTGAGGCGGGCCGTGTGGGTCTACCTGCGGCGCCGGCTGCTGCTAACGATCCCAACGCTGCTGGGGGTCAGCGCGCTCACCTTCTCCATGATCCACCTGGCACCCGGCGACCCGGTGGCCATCATGCTGGGGGGCGAGTTTGCGGCGTCGGGACGCGACATGGGACGGCTGCGAGCGGAGCTAGGCCTGGACCAGCCGGTGCCCGTGCAGTTCGCGCGCTACCTGGCGCGGGCGGCGCGGGGCGACCTGGGCGCCTCGATCCGCAGCCGCCGGCCGGTGGCCGCCGAGATCCGTGACCGGTTCCCGCCGACGTTTGAGTTAACCGTGGCGGCGATGGCGGTGGCCGTGAGCGCCGGCGTGCTGACCGGCACCATCGCCGCCACCGCGCGCAGCCCGGCGGTGGACTCGGCCACCATGGGGGTCGCCCTCCTGGGCCTGTCCATGCCCACCTTCTGGTCCGGCCTGCTGCTGATCCTGCTGTTCTCGCTGAAGCTGGGATGGCTGCCCATCACCGCCACCGGGCTGCGCGCGCTCATCCTCCCCGCGGTCACCCTGGCCATGCCCGCAGGCGCGGTGCTGGCGCGCATGACCCGGAGCAGCCTGCTGGAAGTGCTGGACCAGGACTACGTGCGCACGGCGCGGGCCACGGGCGTGGCGGAGCGGCTGGTGATCTTCCGGCATGCGCTCAAGAACGCGTTC
The DNA here is from genome assembly GCA_016210785.1 of Armatimonadota bacterium. Classification (GTDB taxonomy): domain Bacteria; phylum Sysuimicrobiota; class Sysuimicrobiia; order Sysuimicrobiales; family JACQTN01; genus JACQTN01. The sequence continues at coordinate 1,005 of JACQTN010000316.1, read as the reverse complement.
ATTCCCATCCTGACCATCATCGCCCTGCAGTTCGGCGGGCTCCTGGCCGGCGCGGTGATCGTGGAGTCGGTCTTCGCCCGCCCGGGGCTGGGCCGGCTGGCGGTCAACGCCATCCTGTCGCGGGACTTTCCCCTGATGCAGGGGATCGTGCTCTTCACCGCGGTGATCTACGTCTTCGTCAATCTGATCGTGGACTGCAGCTATGCGGTGCTCGACCCGCGGATCCGCTACCAGTGATCCCGTGCCCGCGGTCCGCATGCCTCCTGTGACGCCATGACGCAGTTCCTCGGGAGGGCCCTGCGCCACAAGCCGGGCGCGGTGGTCGGCGCAGTCCTGGTCGCGTTCTTCGCCCTCCTGGCGCTCTTCGCGCCCTGGATCGGCCCCCACGACCCCTTCTACCTCTTCCCCGGCGCCCCGCTCCACCCGCCGTCGGAGCGGTTCCCGTTCGGGACCGACGAACTGGGCCGCGACATCCTCAGCCGCGTCATCTACGGGTCGCGGATCTCCATGCAGGTGGGGCTCATCACCGTGGGCATCGCCATGGGCGGGGGCACCACGCTGGGCCTGCTGGCCGGCTACCGCGGCGGCCGGCTGGACGCGCTCATCATGGGCGCCACGGACATCATGCTGGCCTTCCCCCAGATCCTGCTGGCCCTGGCCATCCTGGCCATGCTGGGACCCAACCTCTACAACGCCATGGTCGCCGTGGGCCTGTCCGCCGTGCCCGTCTACGCCCGGACCGTCCGGGGCTCCACCCTGGCCATCCGCGGCCGCGACTACATCGAGGCGGCTCGCGCCCTGGGCGCCGGCGACGCCCGCATCGTCACCCGGCACGTCCTCCCCAACGTGCTCGCCCCCATCATCGTGCTGGCCACCGTCGGCCTGGGCACCTCCATCCTGATCGCCGCGGGGCTGAGCTACCTGGGCCTGGGCGCGCAGCCTCCGCTGCCGGAGTGGGGCGCCATGCTCAGCGACGCGCGCTCCTACCTGCGCTCGGCCTGGTGG